>CAUUQJ010000146.1:0-4506 GCA_963547085.1 uncultured Campylobacter sp.
AATTCCAAAAATTCCAAAAATTCCAAAAATTCCAAAAATTCCAAAAATTCCAAAAATTCCGTTTCTTGAAATTTTGCAAGTAAAATTTTAAAACCGCAAGTAAAATCCCAAATCCTTGGCAAAATTTCACCCATAGAAAAGCTTGCAAAATCATACTTTAAACTAGCTTTTGTTACAATCGCAAGTTTTTAAATCCAAGGACAATTATGAAAAAGTTTATATTTTTTATCGCCACCCTGCTTTGCTCTTTGAGCCTTTACTCCGCAGACGCTAACCCGGACGCGCCACTTAAGCTCGATCCTAGCGTCGTGCACGGCGAGCTAGCAAACGGCGTGAAATTTTATATCTTCAAAAACGACGTGCCGAAAAATAGCGCGCTTTTTTACCTCAACGTAGCCGCGGGCAGTGTTGATGAAAATGACGACGAGCAGGGTCTTGCGCATTTCGTCGAGCATATGGCGTTCAACGGCAGCGAGCACTTCGATAAAAACGAGCTCGTTCATACCTTGCAGCGCCTAGGGGTGAAATTCGGCGCCGATCTCAATGCGCAGACTGGCTTTGAAAACACCACTTACAACATCCAAGCCCAAGTAAGCGATGAAACGCTAAAGGACGTATTTTTGGTACTGCGCGATTATGCAGGCGGCGTAAAATTTGACGAGAACGAAACGCAAAAGGAAAAGGGCGTCATCTTAGAGGAAGCAAAAAAAGGCTTTGAGAGGCGATTTTATGAAAAGCGCGCCACATATTTATACCCTAATTCCATATTTTCAAGACGCTTTCCGATCGGACAAAATGAAATCATCAAAGGCGCCACTGGCGAGCAACTAAAAAAATTTTATGCGCGCAACTACCTTCCTAGCGCCATTAGCATCATAGTCGTAGGCGACGTAAACATTGAGCAGATTAAAAACCTAATCAAGCAAAATTTTAGCTCTCTTTCTGCGCACGGCGAAAAAATCCTGCGCGATCTTAGTCTACGCCCATTTGAAGGCGGGCTAGCAAGCACCGTAGAGCCCGAGCTCGGCACTAATGTCGCTAGCGTGCTTTACGCAGGCAAATATGAGCCGCTAAGAAGCTACGGTGCGCTTAAAAATGAGTGGCTGCAAGCCTACGTATCGAGGCTGATGGAGCTTGGATACGACGCGATGAATGTGAATGCCAAAATTCCGCTTAAAGCCTATTTCGGCTCGGACGATCTGTTTAAAAACCGCAGACTATACAGCATAAGCGCAAATATTTTTAATTTCGACGCCAACGCCACATTAAGTAGTCTTTTTAGCGCGATCAAAGGGGTGCGCGAACACGGATTTAACAATGACGATTTTGATAGCGTTAAGGCGGAATTTAAACATCAAGTGCAAGCCGATCTGCTTAAGAACGATACACAAAGTGCGCAAATAGGGGCATTACTTGATTTCGTACAAAACGGCAATGTAAAGCTTAGTAAGCAAGACGAGCACGATCTAAGCCTCAAGGCGTTAGAAGAAATAACGCTAGCGGATGTTAATAAATTTTTCTCTCAGATAACGGATGGAGCGAGATTTACGGAGATTATCTCGGCAAAGGATTTGGGCATTAGCCAAAAAGGCGCGGAGCTGCTCTACGAAAAGGCAGTGCCGTTTAATTTCGCTGCTTCGAAGCTTGCTTCCAAGCAGCTTGCGGGAGCAGATTTAAAAGAGATGGAATTTAAAGCACAAAAAGGCACTAGCGGCACTGAAATTTTGGAGTTTAAAAACGGCGCTCGCGTAATTTTAAAACCCCTTAAAAGCGAGAAAAATAAAATCACCCTCGCAGCCGTTAAAAAAGGTGGCTACGCGCATTTTGGCAAAGCTCGTGGCGAAATTCTAACCGCGCTGCTAAACTCAGGCACCATAGGCGAGCTAAACGAATATGAGGCGGGACGCTTGACCTCAAAATTTGATTATAAGCTAAGATTTAGGATGGATGACGCAGACTGCGGTTTTAGAGGCGCAGGAGCGGATCTGGAGGCGATGGCACACGAGCTTTACGCGAGATTTAGCGAGCCGCTAATTCATGCAAGCTCGCTTACAAAATACAAAACCGACGCGCTTTCGGCGATTGCGCTACGAGACGAGACGGCGGAATTTAAATTCGGCGAGCAAATTTTAAAATCTCTATATTCGGGAGATACGGCTCGCAAGCAGCCGCTTAGCGTAGATGACGTAAAGAGCGCAAATCTTGCCGATTTACAGCGCGATGCGGATGAAATTTTTTCAGGTGCTGGAAATTTTATCTTTGTGCTTAGCGGCGATTTTGAGCCTGCACGCGCGAAACAAATCCTAGCCAAATATATCGGCAACCTAAAGCCTGGCACAAGCAGCGCTACGCCTAAAACTCTGATGCTAAATACTTCTAGCGGAGAGATTGTGCAAGATTACGGCGATAGTGATAAAAGCGAAGTTCGGATGATTTTTTCAAACTATGAGCTGCAAAATTTCGACTTTGCAGATACTTATAAATTTCAAGCGCTAAAAAGCGTGCTAAGCAATCGCATCGTTGAGCAGATCCGCGAGGCGCGCGGACAAATTTACTCGGCGATGGTGCATAGCGTCTATGTGCGTGAGCCACAAATCGCAGCGAGCTTGAACGTATCGTTTTCTACCGAGCCGAAAGATGCCCGTGCCGTTGCAGCAAGCGTGAGTGAAATTTTAAAACAGATCGAAAGCTCGGGCGCAAAAGATAGCGAGCTGGCAAATTTCAAAAAAGCACAAATTTTATCGACCAAAAGAGCTGCACAGACGAACGATTTTTGGCTTGCTAATATCACTGCGCACGAGCTTTACGGCTATCCGCTCTATGACGAAAAAAGCTACGCAGCAAGCATAAACGCGGTAAAAAGTGCGGACGTGCAAGAAGCGGCGCGAGTGCTAAGCGATAGACTATTTACGGCGATTTTAAATCCAAAGGAGCGTTGATGTTTGCTTCATTTTTTAAAAACAAAAAATGGGCATTTTGGGCATATTCGGGAATATTTTTTCTAATTGCGATTAATTGGTATCAAACTACCTTAAATGTGAGAATAAACGAATGGTACCGCGCGTTTTATGATATGTGCCAAAACATAGATCGTCATACACTAAATGATTTCTATACACAGATGAAAGTTTTTTTATGGATAGCGATGCCCTACGTAGTCTCTGCGATTTCAGAACGATATGCAGCTCGTATTTGGACATTTAAATGGCGGGAAGCGATGACCTTTTCTTATTTTTCATACTGGAAAAAGGTAGGTAAAGATATCGAAGGAAGCTCGCAACGCATCCAAGAAGATATCTTTCGCTTCTCAAGAACTATCGAGGAGATGGGTACGAGAGTGCTTTCGGCGGCTATGACACTGTTTGCATTCATACCTGTGCTATGGGGGCTTAGTAGCAATGTTCCTTTTGAATTTCTAAAAAAAATTCCGGGCTCACTTGTTTGGATTGCACTTGCAATCAGCATCGGTGGACTAATAATTTCTTGGCTGGTTGGCTGGTATCTACCGAGACTGGAATACAACAATCAAAAGGTCGAGGCGGCATTTAGAAAAGAACTTGTTTTTGCGGAGGAGGATAAGATAAATTACGCAAGCGAGGAAAAAATTCTTTCGTTATTTGATAAGATCAAATATAACTATTTTAAACTGTATCTGCATTACTGCTATTTTGATATGTGGTTCAACTCATTTTCGCAGTTTCTAATGATCGTACCTTACTTGATAATGGGTCCTGGGTTATTTACTAAGGTAATTACGCTTGGAGTTATGGTTCAGGTAAGCAATGCTTTTAATCAGGTGCGCGGTAGTTTTAGTATTTTTATGAATAACTGGACGACGATCACGGAGCTTCGCTCAATCCATATGCGACTTAAAGAGTTTGAAAAAAATATCAACTACAAGGGCTAGATAAAATTTCGCCCGTATCTTGCGGCCCTAGATTTTGCTTTCTAAATTTAAAGCGAAATCCCGGACCACAAGCTTTTAAAATTTCTACGCTTTACTGCTCGCTTTTTTCGTGATGAGTAATGTTGAGCTTTATAAATTTATAGCTTCCTACGAGCAAGATCATCCAAATCGCGATGAAAACTAAAGATTTGACCATTTTTAATCCTTAAATTTTTTTATAGATGCGGCGCATAAAAAGCGCCGCCGATATGAAATTTAACTAAGCGCAAAAGCGCGCAGTGTCGTGCACAAAAGCAAAGCCTCGCCGCCACACGGCGCGCGGAAGCCATGCTGGAGCTGGCGTGCCTAATAATGCTCGTTTGCAAGCTCCTCTTTATCGAGCTTCTTAGCATCCATTGCGCGCCAAACGTAGCTGATATAACCCAGCACGAAAGGCACTAGAAACGACACGTAAAACATCGTCTTAAGCGTATAGAGGCTTGAGCTTGCGTTGCTTATAGAAAGCGAGCTTTGCAGGTCGAAATTTGACGGATAAAATGCCGTATTGTTTAGCCCTAGGATCAAAAATACGCTCGTTACCGCGCATACGACGCCCACGC
>CAUUQJ010000147.1:0-4492 GCA_963547085.1 uncultured Campylobacter sp.
GAAGCAAGGCGATCAAGCCCGGCAGTCGCGGAAACTAGGCGCCGATTTGCTGCTAACAAACCGCAACGAGATTAAATTTTATCCTCTCGGCTCTAAATTTATCGCGCCGGAATTTTAAAATTTAATCCAAAACGGATCAAAATGGCAAAACAAAAAGCTAAAATTTCACCGATTTTTCTACGTATAAAGGCCTTCATCGTCGATCTTTTCATCATCGCGATGCCCCTATTCTACGGCGTTACCTATCTCGTCTTGGGCTCGAAAGAGGCTCTGTGGCGCAACCAAGCCGCGATCGCGCTTATATGGCTTGCATACGGCGCTATTTGCTCGGCATTTTACGCCAGTAGCGCCCAGACGCCCGGTTATAAGCTCGCGGGGCTTTATCTCATCGATGTTCGCAGCGGACGCAAGGTAAGCTTCTTTAGAGCCTTAGCTCGCTTTGCTTGCTTCGTGTTTGCGGGCTTTAGCGTCATCGGGCTTTTGATCTGCTTTTTTCGCAAAGACAGGTTGAACTTACACGACCTGCTAAGCAGGGCCGCACCCGTCGTGCGAAAGGATGCGCAGTGAGCGGGCAGATTTGCGGCATCGATGAGGCAGGGCGCGGCTGTCTTGCGGGACCGCTTTGCGTCGCTGGCTGCGTGCTGCAGCGCGAAATCGCGGGGCTTGCCGATAGCAAAAAGCTAAGCGAGAAGCGCCGCGAGGAGCTTTACGCTCAGATCATCGAAAGCTCACGCTACAAAATCGTCGAAATTTCAAGCGCACAGGTCGATGAAGCGGGTCTAAGCTCCTGTCTAAGATCGGCGCTTGAACAAATTCTCGCGTATTTTGCGGGTTTTAGCGGACAGATTATTTACGACGGCAACGCAAACTTCGGCGTGCGCGGGCTTCAGACGCTCGTAAAGGCTGACGCGCAAATCGCCGAAGTAAGTGCGGCGAGCATCCTCGCCAAAGTCACGCGCGACCGCGTCATGCACGAGCTCGCGCAGTGCTACCCACAATACGACTTCGCGCAAAACAAAGGCTACGGCTCGCGCGCGCACATCGCGGCGATCGAGCGGTACGGGCTCACGCCTTTTCACCGTGCAAGCTACAAGATCAAATCGCTGCAACCCTCGCTGTTTGATTAACGCCGCAACAAGCCTGCTTGATCAGCGAGGAAAACCGCTGATTTCGGTTGATATTTTGGACGGTACAAAACTAATATCCAAAGACGAAGTGCGCTGATTTCGATTGATATTCCGTTGGCAAACGGCGCTGAAACTCATATTTGAAGGCAAACCATCGATTTCGGTCGTTGCGGCAAATCGCTAGTTTTTGGCAGGCGAAATCCGTTTTTTGGCTAGTTCGTCAGAATTTTAACCGCACCTCCCGCCCCGCAATCGCGGCTAGAGCCTACTCTATACCGCTCGTAGGAATTTTGACTGCACGCATTCATATCTCACAAAAGAGCCCGTACAAGGTCGAATTTTATCTAAAACCTCAAGCTCGGCTCGCTAGCTTATCCGCGCCGCGCGGTATGTTGAATAAAATTTAAAATTTCGCGCAGCGAAAATTCAGCCCCCGCGCCGCAATGAAGCTAAAATTTAAATTTAGCCTTGGCGACGAGAAGACATCGCGCTTTAAATTTAAAATCCACGTAAAATTTTGAATGAAATTTTGATATAAAAAAGCGGCTAAATTTTAAAATTTTATAAAATTTAGCCGCGAGATGAGGTGCTTACTTTCTTTCGTAGAAAATTACTAAAGCGTCTTCTGCCACCCTTTTACCAGTGAACGAACTTGTTTTAATAATATCATCGGCAACATCTTCGGTCACCATAAATTTATCCGACAAACTTATGCTTTTATCGGCATTTACGATAAAATTTAGCTCAATAACAGCTTTTGATGGATACTCTACTTTTTTGCGTCCAAAAACTGCATCATATTGCTCTACTGTTAGCTGCGAGTAATAGACGGCTTTCTTAAGATATTCTATAATATAATCAACGCTATATTCTTTTTGGAATTCCCCTTTTAATTTATCGTCACAATCAACTATCTTGTCTTCATCGTCGAATTCTATTTTGCCTTTAGTTTTAAATGTTTCTTGGAATTTTACCTCATTGAGTTTGCAGTGTTCTTTTGCTAGCTTAAGCAGGCCTTGCTCATCATAGACCTTACTTTTGTAATAAATCATAGCATTATTTAAAGATGTATCTAATGCTCTTTGTTTATAAGATTTAAGGCTCTCGGTTTTATCTTGCACTATCTTTGCTTTCATGCGCTCCATATCCACGTCGCAAACCATCTTGACCATCTTTAATCCGCCGTTTTCCTCTTTGCTCCAGGTGACACTTTTGCAGATTTTCGAGCCCTCGATCGCCGTGCCGATACTCATAGACTTAAAATCGGGCAGAGTGTAGTTTTTCACGAGCTCTACTTCGTCCTCGCCGCATCCCGCTAAAAACAATGCCGCCAGCGCGACACTTAGCACATATTTCATCTTTAACTCCTTGAAGTGAATTTTCTAGAAAATAATGCTACCCCCCCCCTGCTTAAAAACGGGTAAATTTAGAGCTGAAATTTTAAAATTTCGCCGTTAAAATTCCACGCTCTTAATCTACGAAATTCCCCGCGCAGTTTCGCGCACGAAGGCGGTAAAATTTAGAAATTTTAACCAAACTTTCGCTATCATCACCGCTTAAATTTTCACCCAAAGGAAACCGATGTTTGAATGGATCGCCTCACCTGAGGCATGGATCAGCCTGGCGACGCTCACGGGGCTTGAGATCGTGCTTGGCATCGACAATATCATCTTTATCGCGATTTTATGCGGCCGCCTGCCTGAGGCGCAGCGCGGACGCGCCCGTATAATGGGGCTCGCGCTTGCGATGTTCACGCGCATACTGCTGCTTCTTAGCCTAAGCTGGATCATGGGGCTAACTAAGCCGCTATTTAGCGTGCTTACGCGCGATTTTAGCGGACGCGATCTAGTGCTGATCGGCGGTGGATTGTTTCTGCTCGTCAAATCCACGCTCGAAATCCACTCCAGCGCCACGGGCGAGGCACACGAGCATAGCGCTAGCAGCGGCAAGGCAAGCTTCGGTGGCACGCTCGTGCAGATCGCCGTTTTGGACATCATCTTTTCGCTCGACAGCGTCATCACCGCCGTGGGCATGGCGCAGCACCTGCCCGTGATGATCCTCGCAGTCGTCATTGCCGTGGGCGTGATGATGCTCGCTAGCGGCGTGATCGCGCGCTTCGTGGACGCAAACCCGACGATCAAAATTTTAGCGCTTGCCTTTTTGATCCTAGTGGGCGTCTCGCTGATCGCCGACGGTCTGGGCTTTCACATACCGAAGGGCTACATCTACTTCTCGATGGCGTTTTCGCTGCTGGTGGAGCTCATCAATATTCAGGTCCGTAAAAAATCCACAGCAAAGTAGGCGGGACGGAATTTTGCGAGATCTCAAAGGCGCGCATGGGCTTTGCTAAATTTCTTTCGCCGCGACGTATCAAGCTTGCTCGCGGCACGGTCAGGGATTTAAAGCTAGAGCCCGCGGCTGCAGACACGGCGAAATTTAGCTTTATGCTGGAAGGCTTGCGCTTTGCGGGAATTTTGAATTTAAGGCGCGACGGACTTTATCTGCCGATACGCGAGGGCGACGAGCTGGCGGTGATATATGAGGCTTCAAGCTTAAATTCCAGCCGCGAAGCTTTGAGAGGCTTAAATTCCAGCCGCAGCGCTTTAAGCGGCGCCGATTTAAGCGGCGAAAACTCCGCGCCGCGCTCTAGCTGCGAAACTCCAAATAGCAAAAATTCCACCGCCACAAATTCAGACTGCGATGCACATAGCGATACCGCGGCAAGTGCATGTCAAAATTCTGCGGTATCTGAATTATCAAACAAAGATCGCAGTGGTATAAATTCCGCCGCTTTGGGTTTTATCCGCAAAGATTTAAGCGGCCCCCTCTCTTTAAATTCTACTCGCGAGAGCCGTGGCGACGCTTTGGCAAACCCCGCCGCTTCCGCCCTTCCGATAGATTTTGTTAATCTAAGCCTGGGCGCGCAGCGCTGGAAGGACGCCGGTAGCACGGCACTCGCCGCGATATTCGCAGCCTTCGGCGTAGTGCTAGCCGCGATGAGCATCTACTGCATAATCTTTATTTTTGAAAAGAGCGATCCTGCGGTGGCGATAGCCCTACCCGTCCTCGCGCCTTTTGCGTATTGCAGCTTTAAGTTTATGCGAAAGGATTGGCGCGCCGCAAAGTTTGGGCGCATATTTGCAGCGCTTCCGCACTCCAAAGAGCCCAAGCGAAGCGGCGAAGCGGAGGGCTATGCTAGCGGCGTGCGCGTACTGCAAAGCGGCGACGTTTATTACTATGGCTTCGCGCTGGACGGGCTGTATTTATCGGGCGACAGCAAGCGGCGTATTGTCTCTGACGCGCTACGCGTGGATCAAAATTTAGCGGAGCTTGCGGACGGCGAAAATTGCATGAAATTTAAGAAT
>CAUUQJ010000148.1:0-4480 GCA_963547085.1 uncultured Campylobacter sp.
AGCCTTCCCGGAGGCTGCGCGATCGGCGCCAGACCGATCGATCTGCACCTTAGCGCGCTTGAAAAGATGGGCGCGGAGGTTAAGATCGAGCAAGGCTATGTCGTTTGCACCGCAAAAAAGGGGCTTAAGGGCGCGACTATAAATTTTGACAAAATTACCGTCACTGGCACCGAAAACATCGTAATGGCGGC
Source organism: uncultured Campylobacter sp. (assembly GCA_963547085.1). Classification (GTDB taxonomy): domain Bacteria; phylum Campylobacterota; class Campylobacteria; order Campylobacterales; family Campylobacteraceae; genus Campylobacter_B. The sequence goes on from CAUUQJ010000148.1 coordinate 192, forward strand.
AGCCTTAGCAAGCGGCACCACTCATATCATAAACGCGGCGAAAGAGCCCGAAGTGATCGCCGTTTGCAACGCATTAAAAAGCACAGGCATCGACATAGAGGGCATCGGCACGAACGAAATCCTCATCAAAGGAAGCGGCGGCGAGCTTTTAAATTTTAACGAAATTTCGATCATTCCCGATCGCATCGAAGCAGGCACCTATCTGTGCGCAGGCGCGATCACGGGCTCCCGCATCACGATCACGCACGCTTGCGCGGCTCATCTTGGCGCCGTGCTTGCAAAATTTGAAGATATGGGCTTTAAATTTGAAATTTCAAACGGCGGCGACGAGATCACGATCCTGCCCGCTTCAAAGATCAAACCAGTTGAGATCATCACGAGCGAATATCCGGGCTTTCCTACCGATATGCAGGCGCAGTTTATGGCGCTAGCATGCATCTCCTCGGGCGTCAGCACCATCGACGAGAGGCTTTTTGAAAACCGCTTCATGCACGTTAGTGAACTCTCAAGAATGGGCGCAGATATCCGTTTAAACGGACACATCGCGACTATCAGCGGTGGCAAGCTAAACGGCGCAGACGTGATGGCGACCGATCTACGCGCCAGCTCGGCTCTCGTTTTAGCCGCTCTTGCGGCGCGCGGCGAGAGCAAAATACATAGAATTTACCACCTAGATCGCGGCTACGAGAGGCTGGAAGCTAAGCTTAGCGCGCTTGGTGCGGACATACAGAGGCTGGAGGAATGAGGACTTTGAAATAAAAAATCTTGCGCAAGCAAGCAAAGCGGAATTTTACGCAAAACGCGTTTCGAAATAACGCGCCGCGCAAGAGCCACGAAAATTCTATCAATAGCAATGCATTAAATCGCTAAAACTAAATGCGACCGAATTTTAAAGGAAATGCTGGTAGAATTTCAAGGATGAGCCCTTAAAAATTTAAGTGGTGAGCTTTGGTAAAATTTAATGAACGAGCCGTGATGGAATTTTTTAAGCAAATACGGGCGGAATTTCTACAGCAAGCTCGCGGAATTCTACGAGCGATACGTTTTGAAATTTTAAGCAACGCTCGCAGTAAAATAAGGCAAGTTTGAGCCCGTAAAATTTCGCGTACTCATTTGGGCGAAATTTAGCTTTGCAAGCTCCGGCGAAACATAGAATTTAAGGCTACGCAAGGTCTTAACTGTGCGAATTTTAAATGTAAAAATGATAAAAAGGACTTAAAATGATAGGAATAAATGAGGCTATAGATTTGGCTACGGCTAGAATCACATCAAGCAGGCGGAACGAAAAGGTGCCTATTCCCAGTGCTCTAGACCGCATCCTTTCTAGCGATATTTCTGCGATTAAAAACCTACCCCGCTTCGATAATTCGGCGCTTGACGGCTATGCCTACGCGGCGGGCTTCAAAGACGAAGAGCTAGAAATCGTGGAGCCTACGATTTTTGCAGGAGACGAAAAATTTTATGAAATCAAGGCCGGACAGGCGCAAAAGATAATGACCGGCGCGCCAATGCCTGCAGGCGCGGACTCTGTCGCTAGGCTAGAGGATGTAGACGCGCAAGGCGGAACTCTAAAAATCCCTGCTTCCGTTCATGCCCACGACGGCTTTCGTAAAAAAGGCGAAGAAGTGCGCGCGGGCGAGCTTTTATTGCGACGTGGCGAAATTTTAAACCCTGCTAAAATCATGCTTCTTGCCGCGCAAGGAATTTACGAAGTGGACGTTTACGCGCGTCCTAAAATCGCCCTATTTTCCAGCGGAAACGAGCTAAAAGAGCCGTGGCAAAGCGCAAGTGAGCGCGAAATTTATAATGCCAACTCTAGCGGCATTGCTGCATTGCTGCAAAAATACGGCTTTGAAAATGAGTATTTAGGGATTTTAAAGGATGATTTTAGCGAGGTGTGCGAGGCGATAGATACTGCTACGCGTAAATTTGACGTGCTAATTACCAGCGGTGGAGCAAGTGCTGGGGAGGCGGATTTTATGCAAAGCGCTATGAGTGAACTTGGATTTTTGCAGGTTTTCGATCACATTGATATCAAGCCCGGCCGCCCCAGCAAGTGCTTCGCAAAAGACGGCAAATTCGTCTTTGCAATGGCAGGCAATCCGATGGCTGCTTTCGTGCTTACGCGCGCAGTCATACTGCCGATCCTATTTAAGCTTAGCGGCGCAAGTGAGGCTTTTAGCGCAGAAGCGGCGATCTATGCCAAGCTCGCAAGCGATCTGAAGCTAAAAAGCGGCAGAGTAAATTTAACCGTAGGCGCATATGAAGGCGGAGTTTTTACGCCTATGCCGTCGCCTTCTGGGCGCATCAGACCGCTGGCTGCGGCATCGCATTTTTTCTTGGCTGATCCCGAATGCGACAAAGTTCGCGCTGGGGAAATCGTAAAAATTTATGAAATTTAAGCGAGAAATTATTGACAAATGAAAATTTATAGGCTACAATCGCGCTTTATTTTTACCGCATGCGGGAATAGCTCAGTGGTAGAGCGCAACCTTGCCATGGTTGATGTCGCGAGTTCGACTCTCGTTTCCCGCTCCATCTTAACTTCAAAATTTAAAATTCCTTCCGTTTCGCTCGCTTTTGAAGCACAAAATTTCGATATGAAAGCCTTGAAATGAAAATTTTAGTTTGCGTAAGCGGCGCGAGTTTTTGCGAGATCGGGTTTGATCTGCTTAAATTTCTTGCCAGCTCGCCGCATGAAATTCACGCCGTGCTTACGCAGGGCGCGCGCCGCGTCCTACGCGCCGAAAGCGGCATAGACGCGGACGAGGCTTTAAAATCTACGGAATTTAGGAGTGTAAAATTTCATCCCGACGACGATCTGAGCGCGCCGCCCGCTTCGGGCTCGTTTGGCATTGACGCTACAATCTTTGCGCCCTGCTCTATCAGCTCTTTGGCTAAAATCTACGGCGGGCTTTGCGACAGCTTAAGCACCCGCGCCGCTGCAGTCGCGTTAAAAGAGCACAAGCGGCTGGTTCTTGGCGTGCGTGAGATGCCGCTTTCTGCGATCAGCCTGCGACAAATGAGCGAGCTAGCCGCGCTCGGCGTCATCATCGCTCCGCCCGTGATCGCAGGCTACTGCGGCGTGCAAAATTTAAAAAATTTCATAATCGGCAAGTGGTGCGACGCGCTAGGCGTGCAAAACGAGCTATTTAAAAGGTGGCAATAATGCAAAACTCAAGAAAATGTATCTATCCGGGCACTTTCGATCCTATCACGAACGGCCATCTGGACGTCATCAAGCGCGCGCTAGGGCTTTTTGATGAGGTTATCGTGGCGGTCGCGCTAAACGAGAGCAAAAAACCCTACTTCAGCCTAAAATCCAGACTAGAGATGGCGCGAGCCGCAACACGCGGGCTTCGTGGCGTGAGCGTGCAAAGCTTTGATAATCTACTCGTGGATTTCGCCAGATCCTGCGGCGTGCGCTTTGTAATCCGCGGGCTTCGCGCGGTTAGCGACTTTGAGTACGAGCTGCAGATAGGCTATGCAAACGCCTCGCTATGGGAGGAATTTGAGAGCGTGTATTTGATGCCGACGCTCAAAAACGCCTTCATCTCAAGCTCGATTGTCCGCTCCGTTTTGAGCCACGGCGGCGACGTTTCGCACCTGGTGCCAAGCGAAATTTTAAAATTTTTGAAAAAATGAGCTCGCAAGCGACTGAAATTTAGCCCGCAGGCGTAGCTAAATTTAAAATTTGAAACTGCACGGGAGATAAAATGAACGAAGCAATGGATGAGATAGAAAGACTGCGAACGTTTTTAAAAAGCGTGAGAGATGAATACAAAGCCTTAAATAAAATAGCCGAAGCGCAGGTCGTAAGTAGGCGCTGGGCGTCTGGTAGCTATATCAATTTAGAGCCGTTTTATTTCGAATATAACCGCTTCTTTAAGGGCAAAATTTTAAAAGCTAAACCAAAAAAGATCGCAAACGCCTACGAATACGGCTTTGACGCGCAAGATCGCGCCGTTTTTGAAAGACAACATGACGGCAAAAAACATTTCTTTGAAAGCCTTTATTTTTGGGGGCAGGACGAAGTTTTAAAATATCATTTCGGTTGCTACAATAAAAGATGCGTAGGATGCTTCAATATAAAAAGATTTATCTATGAGGATGGCGAGCTAAAGTCCATTTACTCGGCCTTTGACAACAACGCCTATGGGATAGAAAATTTTACTTACGAAGGCGGCAAACTCGCACAAAGACGGAAGTATGTAGAGCACCCTCGCGCAGGCAGAAGGAATGACGTAACAAACTATGAATTTGACGCAATGGGCGAGCTAAGCTTAATA
>CAUUQJ010000149.1:0-4376 GCA_963547085.1 uncultured Campylobacter sp.
TTGTATATGGCAAAGGGCACTATCACTATGAGTAGCCACAGCGACGCCGAGGCGATACAAACGCCCGCCATGCCGAGGAAATAAAAGAGATACATCGGATTGCGCGATAGGCGGTAGATGCCGCCTTGTGCGGCTTTGTCCGCAGGGGCTGCCGCATAGTCGTAAAAGGCCTTGATAAAGCCCGCAAAAGCCGCTACGTAGATCACCGCTCCGATCCAAAACCACGCGCTGCCCGTCTTAAGCGGCACGAACACCGATAAAATAAGCAGCGCTACTTGCAGCAGCGAGCTTATGATCGCATTTCGCTTGTCCGCGAGCGTGTACCACGAGGTATCGGTGGCGCGCTTGCCGACCTCTTTGTAGATAAACATATACGCGAACTGTATCAGCACCATCGCAAATGAGGGTATCCAAGCGCCCGCTAAAGCAGGCTCAAGCGTCGTAAAAAATGAAATTTCCAGGACCGCCCCTTTCGCTTTAAATTTTATCTTACAGCTTTGTTTTGTCCTTGTTTGCTTGCCGCTGCTTTGTTCTTTTTCGCCTGCCGTGGGTTTAAATTTACTCCGCCTCGCATCGCCCGTTTGACATACTGCGGATATGTTTGCTCGGCACGCGCCCGCCGCCGATGCCGCTTCGGTAAGGCAATACGATAGCGACGCCGCTCATTTGGGTATCGACTCGCCGAGCAACGATCGGATCTGCGCTTTATGTGGTCAGAATCCACACTTCAACACGCCAAAATGCGAGATAGCGGCGCTTGTTTTGACGATACGATGCCCGCCCGCTTGGCGCTATCTGTTTGAAAAAGACCTCGGCGCCGATGTACTCGCTGCACGATGAAACATTCCGCGCCGATGTACCTGCCGCACGATGAGAAATTTCGGCACGGGTGCTGCCTGCTAGGTGTAGCGCTGATGCCGTTGGTTCGGTGCCGTGTCTTATTTACCCTCCGGATTGAGCCCTTTTAAGATATAGCCGAATTCCGTATCGCTGAGCTCGTAATTCATAAATTTTTTATAAAACGCCTTTGTTTCGGCTTTTACGTCGATGTCAGTAAAAAGCTCCGGCTGGATGGTTTTCGCCGCCCATAAAATTTGAAGCACCGTATCCGCGCCGTACCGATCCCAGTTAAAAACCCCACGCGGATTGCCGTAAACGCGCCCGTTTTTGACCGCATCCGTGCCGCTGTAAACCGGGCTTGATTTGATCTTCTCTACCGCATCTTCGTTGTGATCGCCGCCCACGATTATGATCTGCGGGTTGCTTGCGATGATCTCCTCGGCGGTGATGGTTTTCATCGGGCCTTTTGTAGTGGTGATCGCATTCGTTCCGCCGGCCAGCTCTATCCAAGAGTCGATTAGCGTGCCCTTGCCGTCGATCTTTAAAAGATCGCTTCCGCCTACGATGTGAAGGACGCGCGGGCGCTTATCGGGGCTTAAATTTGCGGTGCGGCCGCTAACCAAAGCGATATTTTTATCTAAATTTGAGATCAGATCCTTCGCTCTTTGCGGCGCGTCGCCGCCTAGCATATCGCCGCACATCCTGATGCTGCGCCTCATCTGCTCGTAATCGCTAAAGGACGCCTTTAAAACGGTAAAGCCCTGTTTGGCTAAATTTTCGCCTGCCAGTGCGGTTGGGACGATGACTACGTCGGGGTTACGGCTCATTAGCTCCTCCAAATTTACATCGTTATTTTTTAGCAGCACGGGAATCTGAGCCAGGCGCGGATAAATTTTAAGAAACCATGCGTTTTTGCTGATGTTATCGGTGGTGGCGACGATCTTATCCGCTCCGCCCAGAGCCAGTAAAATTTGATTGTTCGAGTGCCAGAGTGCCGCGATACGCTCAACTTTTGCGGGGATTTTGACCTCAGCTCCGTCCATATCCTTGATAGTTCTAAGCTCTGCCGCGCTCGCAAAAAGCGCACCCGCCAAAAGTAGTAGTAAAAATTTTTTCATTTTTTCTCCTAAACGGTATTGAAATATATGCCGCGATATTACAAAAAACCTCATTAAAATTGCGTAAATTTTAACTGCCGCCGCCGCGATTATTTATTATTTTTCAAAGTAAATTTTTATATAATCCATTTTAAATTTAGCATTTTTAAAGGAGAGAAAATGGGTGAAATTTTATATTTGATAGGCGCCGCCGCTGGGATTTTAGTGGTGCTTTTCATCATCGTGCCTCTGTTTTTCAGGCGTATAGTGGAGACGAACGAAGTGCATATCGTCCAAAGCGCGCGCAAGACGACGAGCTACGGCAAAGATACCGGCAACGGCAACAGCTATTATGAATTCCCAAGCTGGGTGCCGGTGCTGGGCGTTACGAAGATCGTTTTGCCGGTCTCGGTCTTTAGTATCAAGATCGAGGATTACGAGGCGTATGATCTAGGCAGGCTTCCTTTCGTCGTCGATATTACGGCGTTTTTTAGGATTATGGATTCAAATTTAGCCGCGCAACGCGTCAATAATTTTGAGGATCTTAACAATCAGCTTAGGAATATCATTCAAGGCTCGATCCGCTCGATCCTTTCGAGCCGCGTGCTTGAGGATATCTTGCAGATCCGCTCCGAGCTCGGAGATGATTTTACCAAGGCGGTAAAGACGCAGCTGCAAAATTGGGGTATCGAGCCCGTTAAAAACATCGAGCTGATGGATATCCGAGATAGCAGCGGCAGTAAGGTCATCTTAAACATCATGGAGAAGAAAAAATCCCAGATCGAAAAGGAAAGCCGCGTCGAAGTCGCAAACAATACCAAGCTCGCTCAAATCGCCGAGATTGAAGCCGCGCAGGCAACCGAAGTGCGCCAGCAGGAAGCCAATAAGATGGTAGGCCTTAAGACCGTCGAAAACGAGCGCGAAGTCGCGATCTCAAAGGAGCAGGCCGAGCAGCTCATCAAGGATCAGCAAAAGATCACGCAGGAAAAGGCGATGGAGGTCGTGCGGGTAAACGACGTCAAGCAGGCTGAGATCAAAAAGCAAGTGGAGATCGTAAAGGCCGAGCAGGAGCAGCGTAAGATCGAGATCGACGCCGAAGCGCGCAAAAACGCCAAAATCCGCGACGCAGAAGCGATTAAAGAAAATCAAATTTTAGTAGCGCAGGGCGATAAAGAGAAGCAGTTTCTCGCCGCTGCGGCGCTTTTGGAGATGAAGGATAAAGAAGCGCAGGGTACGCTAAAGATAGGCTCTGCAGAGGCCGAAGCGCTTAGGCTAAAAGAGCTCGCGCCCGTAAATGCACAGATCGAGCTGGCGCGCGAGATCGGCGAAAATCAGGGCTATCAGACCTATCTCATTTCGATCAAACAGATCGAAGCGAACCGCGACATCGGCCTAGAGCAGGCCAAGGCGCTAAGCGCGGCGGATCTTAAGATCATCGCGAACGAAGGCAGCGTGGGCGAGGGGATGAGTAAATTCGGCGAAATTTTAAGTGCCAAAGGCGGCACGCAGCTAGCCGCGATGCTTGAAGCGTTAAATCAAAGCGAGGTCGGCAAAAAGGTGCTGGATAAAATTTCAGGCGCCAAGAGTGAGGACAAATCCGAATAATATTCGCAGTCTCGGGCGAGTAGAATTTTAAATTTATACGCTAGCGGCGCTGCAGACGAGAGTAAATTTGAGTAATAGCTGGTGGCACAGCGCGGGGTGAGTAAATTTGAGTGATCTGTCCGCTCGGGCGGTTTACCTACTCGCATCGGATAAAATTTAAGGCGCTAGCGGAATTTTAAAGATTGTGAAATTTCAAATACTCGCGAAATTTCGAATTTCGCTGGAATTTAAAACGTCGTGAAATTTTAAAATGCCGTGGAATTTTAAAACATCGCGGAATTTAAATGCCTCGAAATTTTAAATGCTAGTAAAATTTTAAGCCTTCCGTGCGTAGCGTTTGGAAGCGGTGCGGTATCGCAAGTATTCGCAGAGCGCCGAAACTGCGGGTAAATTTTAAAAAATTGGCAAAGCGAGATTTAAAATTTAGGACGCGCGGCTACCTGCAATAGGCTACGCTTAGCGGTTATCGGTTGCCGCCAAATGATTGAGCTTGCTGTTTATCGGTCAAATTTTGCCGCCATGCGAGGCTAAATTTATTCGGTTCGGATGAAATTCAGGAAGCGCGCGGCGTTGGCGCCAGCGTAAAATTTAACCCGTCTTCATAAAATTTTAAGGAGCGCACGATGCCAAACGCCGTAAATTCCGCGCAGTACCAAGCGCGCATCAAACAGGCGGAAACTCTTTTCGAGGGGCGAAATTTTACCCGGTGCCAAACGATAAATTTAAGCGGTGGATATGAGATCGTAAAGGACGCATATAGGCTCGGCGCGACAAGCTTTAGCGGCGGCGAATACACGCTGTTTGATGCTCGCAAAATGCAGATAATAAGCTGGC
>CAUUQJ010000150.1:0-4372 GCA_963547085.1 uncultured Campylobacter sp.
GCCGAGCTGGAGGAGAAAATTTTAAATGAAAAAGAGGCTCTTTTGCGCGCGCTAAAAAGATCGCTGCGCAAAATCAAAGCATACGAATAAGGAAGACCCGTGCAAAAACAGGAAAAAATCATAAAGATGTTCGATGAGATCGCGCCTACCTACGATCTGGCAAACCGCGCCATCAGCTTCGGCGTGGACGTTTCGTGGCGCAAAAAAGCGGTCGAGCTGACGCTTGAAAAGCTTAAAGGAAAACTCGTGAGTATCGCCGATGTCGCGTGCGGCACGGGCGATATGATAAGCTCGTGGCGCGACGGCGCGGCGCAGCACGACGTGCAGATCGAGCGAATCGTGGGGATCGATCCTAGCGAAGGTATGCTTGAGGTAGCGAGGCAAAAATTCCCTGGCTGCGAGTTTATCAAAGCGACCGCGGGCGCCACGACGCTGGATGACGCGAGCGTGGATATTTTAAGCATCAGCTACGGCATAAGAAACGTCGTGGAGCTGGACGCGGCGCTTGCGGAGTTTAATAGGATCATCAAACCGGGCGGCTCGCTCGTGGTTTTGGAATTTACCAAAGCCGCAAGCGGCGGGCTCGCGTTTAAAATCAGAGATTTTTACGTAAGTAAAATTTTACCCAAAATCGGCGCCTTCATCTCAAAAAACAAAGAAGCCTACGAATATCTGCCAAGCTCCATCGGCAGCTTCCTAGACGCCGCGAGCTTTAGCGAAAAGCTCAAAGACGCGGGCTTTGAGCTGCGCGTGCAAAAGGGCTTCAGCTTCGACGTCAGCACGCTTTTCATCGCGGAAAAAATCGCGCAAAAGAGCGACGATGCTTAGCGTAAGCGAGCTAAACGCCCAAGCCAAGACGCTTTTGGAGACGAGCTTTAGCTTCGTCGAGGTCGAGGGCGAGATATCTAAGCTTAGAATTCAAAGCACGAGCGGACACTGGTATTTTACGATAAAAGACGCGAGCGCGGCGATCGATTGCGCGATGTTTAAATTTAACGCTGCGCGGATAAATTTTATCCCAGCCGTCGGCGATAAACTCATCGTAAGTGGTAAGGTCTCGCTATACGCCCCCACGGGCGCATATCAGATCCAGGTCTCAAACATCCGCAAAAGCGGCGAGGGCGAGCTGGAAGCGGCGTTTGCCGCGCTAAAAGATAAGCTTAGCAAAGAGGGGCTTTTCGATGCCGCGCACAAAAAACTGCTTCCGAAATTTGCCCAAAGCATCGCGATCATCACGAGCGCGGGCTCAGCGGCGCAGGCGGATATGCTTCGCACGGCGCAGGACCGCTTCGCGCTTTGCAAGATCGATCTGTATAACGCGCTAGTGCAAGGCGAGGGCGCGCCTGCTTCGATCATAAGTGCATTGCGCGTAGCCGACGAGAAGGGCTACGATGCGATCGTCATCGCTCGCGGCGGCGGCTCGCGCGAGGATCTGTGGTGCTTCAACGACGAGGCCTTGGCGCGCGCGATCTACGCGGCCAAAACGCCCGTCATCTCGGCGGTCGGGCACGAGATCGATTTTAGTATCAGCGATTTCGTAGCCGATCACCGAAGCCTCACGCCCACCGCCGCGATGATCGATCTGCTGCCCGATATTTGCGCGATCTTTCAGAGCTTAGATGGCGTAAGCGACGCACTCAATAGGCTGATAAAAGATAAAATTTCATCCGCACAAAACGTGCTGAGCCTCGCAGCTTTAGAGCTTAAATCAAAATCGATAGAGTCAAAAATTTCAGGCTCGCTTGCAAAGCTTTTAAATTTCGAGCTTAAATTTAAAAATTTGATCGGCTCCAAGCTAAGCACCACAGAGCACGCGCTAAGTGCAAAGGATGAGCTTTTGGCGCAAAAGGCGAAATTTTTTGAGATCACTAAAGACCTCGTTCAAATCCAAAAGGGCGGCAAAACGGTAGCTCTAGGCGAGCTTGCCGCGGGCGACGAGTTCGTCCTTTGCTCGCAGCAGCTCAGCAAAAATGCAAAAATCATCTAAAGGAGGCAAAATGAATAGAGTAATAAATTTTAGCGCAGGACCTAGCACCATCCCGCTGGGCGTGCTAAAGCAGGCTCAAGAGGAGCTGCTAAACTACGCAGGGCTGGGATTTTCGATAATGGAGATCTCGCACCGCACCAAAATTTTTGAGGAGGTCCTGCATAGCGCGATGGACCGCGTACGCGATCTTTACGGCTTTTCGGATGATTTTACTATTTTGTTTTTGCAAGGCGGCGCGAGCCTTCAGTTCGCGCAGGTGCCGATGAACCTATACGCAGGCGGCGTCGCAGAATACGCCAACACGGGCAACTGGACGAGCAAGGCGATCAAGGAAGCAGGCGTGCTCGGCATAAACTACCGCGTGGTCGCAAGCAGCGAGGATAGCAAATTCGACCGCATCCCCGAGGTTAAATTCTCTGACGGCGCCGACTACGGCTACATCTGCTCGAACAACACTATCTACGGCACGCAATATCCGCAGCTGCCGCAGTGCGGCTGCCCGCTCGTAGTCGATAGCTCGAGCGATCTGTTTTCGCGCCCCGTGGATCTTAGCAGTGTGGGGATGTTTTACGGCGGCATTCAGAAAAACGGCGGCCCCGCGGGCGTTACGATGGTGGCGATCCGCAAGGATCTGCTGGACCGCGCAGATCCCAAAACGCCGATGATCCTGCGCTACAAGACGCAGGCGGACGCGGACTCGATGAGCAACACCCCAAACACTTTCGGAATTTACATGCTAAATTTAATGCTCGGCTGGATCAAGGACGAAATCGGCGGGCTCGCGGCAATGCACGAGCGCAACAAGCGCAAAGCGGCGCTACTTTATGGCGCGATCGATGCTAGCAGCGGCTTCTACCGCGGCCACGCGCAAAAGAAGAGCCGCAGCCTGATGAACGTTAGCTTTAATATCGCAGACGCCGCGCTTGAGTCTGTTTTCGTCGCGCAGGCGGAGGCGGAGGGGATGATCGGGCTTAAAGGACACCGCGTTTTAGGCGGCATCCGCGCCTCGATCTACAACGCGATAAACTACGAGGACGTGGAAAAACTAGTCACTTTTATGAGCGAGTTTGCGCGCAAAAACGGCTAGCGACGGTTAAATTTAGAGGGTTTGAGCGCGGCTCGCGCTTATAGGCGAGATTGTTTAGTATCTGCGCTTGCCTTGCCGCTGAGCTAGTGTTTGCCATAGTCCTCGCTTTTATAGCCGGTATTTTACGGCGGAAATAGCTTTGATGCGGCTTAGATTTCGTCGCTAGAATTTTATTGAAGATGAAATTTTATGATGTTAAAATTTTGTATTGGATGAAGTCTGGTGGCTTCGATTTTACAGCGGCGAACGGACTTGGTGCCGCTGGGATTTATTAGGTAGGATTTAACATCTAAAACGCTATTATCGGTGTTCGAGGAGGGTCGGCGGTTTATTTATTTAGGCGCAGATTTAGCGTATCTGGCGCCTAAATTTAAGCTTAACCCTAAAAACGGGCAAAATTAAACGAAAGGATTTAAATGAGTTTTAAGAGATTTTTTGCAGTAGCGCTTGCGGTGGGCGCTTTCGCTTCGGTGAGCGCAGAGGCTAGCGCTGCGGGGGATTTTTGTATCAAGAACGGCGGCGAGCTAATCGTCCGCAAAGACGGCAACGGCGTGGACTACACCGTTTGTAAGCTGCCCGACGGCACTATGATCGACGCTGAAGAATTTTATAAAACAGGCGGCGATTTGAGTAAATTTAAGAGCGTAAATCGATAGAATTTTATCGATTGTGAGATTTGCGGCAGCGAAATTCCATAAAATTCTGCGTCAAAATTCCTATTTAAAATTCATATGAATTCTAACTAGCAAGCGTTAGTGCAAGTAAATTCTTGGGCGCCACAAACGAAGTGATGGCAGCAGAGTAATGGAAAAAATTCAATTATCCAAACATCAACGATGTGCGGAGATTTTGCTCTATCAAGGTGCCAAAAGCGGCGCAGCTACGCAAAGCAGAAATATTTTAAGCGATTTGACGCGACGCGTAGGAAATCTACTATATTGCTTGATTAGGACGCAGATTTTTTGGATATGCGATAAGCATTTGCGCTCATAGTTGCTGAGCTTAAATTTCAGCCATTTGTGAGCCTTGCTCGCTTTATTGTTTAAAAGGCTCAAATTTTAGTCGCTTGTGAGCGCTCATTCGCTTCCTTTGTCTGCGTAAATTTAGTGCGTGAAAACCACGACCTCGCCGCGTTCAAACGTGATCTGCCGTCCCGCTAGATACAGCTCGAAGTAGAGCTTCAAAAAGTCCTCCTGCGGCCTTTGCGCGTAGTTTGGATACTGCAAGTACGCAGGTAGCAGGTAGTCGCAGTTGATCGAATAGTACGCCTCGCCGAGCACCCATAGCTTCGCATCGAG
>CAUUQJ010000151.1:0-4364 GCA_963547085.1 uncultured Campylobacter sp.
CCTTGCGATTTCAAATTTTATTTTCGTAGAAATTTTAAGCTCTAAATTTGACGGCTTAGGCGCTTTGGCGGCGGAATTTTTCTCGCCTCTAATTGCGATAGCAGCACTTTTTTATCTGCTAAAAGCAAGCAAGGCGGAGTGGTTTTGGTGCGGATTTTTTATCGGCGCGCTGTGGCTACACTGGATCGGCTTCAGCCTGATCTATTTCGATCTTGCGTTTCTGATCCCGCTTGAAATTTTTGCAATTTGCCTCGCCGTTGCTTTTATTTTCCGCATCTTTGTGATCTTTGACGCGCCGGTTTTGCGCGCCGCGTGCCTTTTAATTCTAAAATTTATCCACCCTTTCGGCTTTGATTGGCTAAATTTTGAACTGCTGCTAAGCCATGGAATTTTCAGAGCCGATCTTAGCGCGCTGGCTCTGATTTTAGCGGGGCTTTGCACGGTTTTGTATCTGCGCGGACGAGGCGCCCGGGCTAAGCTTAATGCCACGATCTTTGCGGTATTTTTGATCTGCGCGCTGCAATTCAGCCAAAAAGAGCCCGAGCCGCTACCGATTAAAATTTCACTCGCAAACACCGATATTTCGCAGCATGACATCTGGGCGAAGGATAAAATTTTATCCGCCGCGTTGGCAAATTTAGCCCGCATAGATGAGGCAATCGCAGAGGGACAAGACGCGATAATCTTGCCCGAGAGCGCCTTTGCGATGCCGCTAAATTTAGAAAACGTATTAGTTGAAGCTCTAAAGGAAAAATCGCGCGCAATTACTATCGTAGCGGGCGCGGAAGCGTATGAGAACGGGAAATTTTACAACAGCGCCTATCTTTTTGCGAACGGGGAAATGAAGCGCTTCGATAAGCACATTTTGGTGCCGTTTGGCGAAATGGTGCCGCTGCCGGAATTTGCGCGGAATTTTATCAACCGCGTGCTGTTAGGCGGCGCGACCGATTTTTCCACAGCTAGCGGCTTTAGCGACTACGAGCTTGGCGGAAAGAGCGTAAGAAGCGCCGTTTGCTACGAGGCTACGCGCGCAGAGCTTTACGAAGGCTCGCCCAAATACGTCGTAGCGATCAGCAATAACGGCTGGTTCGTGCCGAGCTACGAGCCCTATTTGCAGCGCCTCATAATCCGCTACTACGCGAGTTTGCACGGCACGCTGATCTATCACGCCGTAAACGGCAGCGCTAGCGAGATAATCGCTCCGAAAAAGATCTGGATAAACCGCCTTAAAGATCATCTAAAATAGCCTAAAAAGTTATTTTTAAACGACTTTTGGATAATATTTTAAAATTTTATTAGGAGCTAAATTTATGGCTAAATACAATCGCATACTCGTAAAATTTTCGGGTGAAGCGCTAGCGGGAGAGAACGGCTTTGGGATCGACAGCGAAATTTTAAAATTTATCGCTAAAGAGATCAAGCAGCTCGTAGAGGGCGGCATCGAAGTAGGCATCGTAATCGGCGGAGGCAACATCATAAGAGGCGTAAGCGCCGCAGCTAGCGGTATCATCAAACGCACGAGCGGCGATCATATGGGCATGCTAGCCACCGTCATCAACGCAATAGCGATGAGAGAAGCGCTAGAATACGCAGGCATGGACGTGCGCGTGCAAAGCGCGATAAAGATGGAAGCGATCTGCGAGACCTTCATCATCGGCCGCGCTAAAAGGCACCTCGAAAAAGGCCGCGTCGTGATCTTTGCCGCGGGCACGGGAAATCCATTCTTCACGACCGATACTGCGGGCACTCTCCGCGCGATCGAGATCGGAGCCGACGCTATCATAAAAGCCACCAAGGTAATGGGGATCTACGACAAGGATCCGCAAAAATTTAAAGACGCTAAATTGCTTTCCAAAGTCACTTACGATCAAGCCCTGCACGACAACATCAGAGTGATGGACGATACGGCTATCGCGCTTGCTAAAGACAATGCGCTTCCGATCATCGTGTGCAATATGTTCAAGAGCGGAAATTTATACAAAATCGTCGATGGCGGAGATCTAAGCTCCTGCTCGATCGTAAAAAACTGAAATTTTAAATTTAAGGAGAATTGATGAGAACCGAACAAATTGTAGCCAAGGCTTTAAAAGTAACGGGCGGAGACCGATATAAGCTATCTTTGATGATAAGCAAACGCGCCGAGCAGCTAGCTGCGGGCGAACCGCCGCTGATAGAGAATGTAGATACTCGCAAGATGAAATTTGCCGATATAGCAATCTTGGAACTAGCCGAAGGTAAGATCGCATTAGATGGAATCGTTGACAAGGATTAATGATAACTTCTTAGAAAGTCTCATCGACGATGTCGTCGATACCAAAGACATTCAAAGCGCCAAGCAGCTGCTTTATAATCTAAAAGAGCCCACTCCGCTGCTGGTGGATGCTATAAATTTATGCATCGCGCAGCACGACGGGCAGTTTCGCAAAAGCGGCGAGCCGTATGCGATCCATCCGATTTTGGTAGCTTGCTTCGTATCTTTTATGGGCGGAGACGACGCGATGGTAATATCTGCGCTATTGCATGACGTAGTAGAGGATACAGATTACAGCATCGAGCAGGTTAGACAAAGATTCGGCGACGAAGTAGCCAAAATCGTAGAAGGGCTTACTAAAATCGTAAACATCAGAGAGGATAAATTAGCCCCATCCAGCGATAGTAACGCTAAGCTACGCACCACTGCGCTTACCTTCCGCAGGATGCTGATGATCTCTATTAACGATCAGCGCGTCTTAGTCGTAAAGCTCTGCGATAGACTGCACAATATGCTAACCCTAGACGCACTCCGCCCCGATAAACAAAAACGCATCGGCGAGGAGACGCTTTTGGTTTATGCGCCGATCGCGCACAGGCTTGGAATTTCATCGATCAAAAACGTGCTTGAAGATCTTAGCTTTAAATACGTTATGCCTAAAGAGTACTCGGCGATCGCCGATTACGTCGAGGAGCATAAGCAGCAGCTTCAGATGAGCTTGAGCAAATTTAGCGAAAAGATCAAGGAGTATATGCTTTCAAACGGCTTTAGTGAAGGTAGCTTTGAGATCCAAAAGCGAATGAAACACTACTACTCGATCTTTTTAAAGATGCAGCGCAAAGGAATTTCGATCGAGGAGGTACTTGATCTTTTGGCCATCCGCATCATCGTGCAAAAGCCGATGGATTGCTACTTGGCTCTTGGCATCATCCATACTAAATTTAATCCGCTGATCTCGCGCTTTAAAGATTATATCGCGCTGCCGAAGCAAAACGGATATCAGACAATCCACACGACCGTCTTTAACGAAAGTATGATCGTAGAGGTGCAGATCCGCACCTTCGATATGCATAACACCGCGGAATTCGGCGTCGCCGCGCACTGGAAGTATAAATATAGCGGCTCAATCAATCCGAAGCTCGATTGGCTAAACGATATCGGCATGCAGGAAGAGGACGACGCCAACGCCGAGGATCTTTACGAATACGCTAAAGACAGCCTCTACGTCGAGGATATCGCCGTGTATTCGCCCAAGGGCGGAATTTTTACATTGCCGCGCGGCGCTACGGCGCTTGATTACGCCTACGAGATACACTCTCAAGTGGGCTTAAAAGCGACCGAGGCCTTTATAAACCGCGTCAAGGTGCCGCTTCTTACGGAGCTTAAAAACGGCGACATCGTTCATATCATTACCGGAAGCGAGCCACACTACCGCTGCAGCTGGCTAAGCTCGGTCAAAACCGGCAAGGCGCGCGCGACGATAAAGGCGTTTTGCAAGCAAAAGATCAGAGATATAAATTTCGAAGTAGCGATTAAAATTTTATGCGCGATCTTTACGACGAGCAAGGAGAGCATTTTAAGCTGGCTTGAAAAGGAAAATTTGAGCAAAAAGATCGGCAAAGCAGCCTATGACTCGGTATTTTTAAAAGACGTCGTAAACGCGCTGAAAAAATACCCGCTCAAAGAGAAATTTTTCAATATGAAATTTCGCAGCAAGTATGAGATCGAGAAGCAAAAATTCGACAACATCGTGGTGTATTCAAATTTTAAAATCGACGAGGTTGAGTTTGATTACTGCTGCAACCCAAAGCGCGGCGACGACATCATCGGCTTTCGCAACGGACACGGCGTGACGGTGCATCATAAGCTGTGCGAACGCGCAAGCGAGCTAATCAAAACCGATGAGATGATCTTCGTAAAATGGACGCGCAATGCGCCGCACCGCTACAAGATCATATTAAATTTAGAAAACAAGCGCGGCTCGCTGGCGGCGTTTTTGAACTATTTAGTCAAGCTTGAGATCGATCTAGTGTCGATAAGCCTCAACGAAAATAGTGAAACGACGTCGGATTATTTTGAGATCATCATCGAGCTGAACGAAAATTTAGACTCC
>CAUUQJ010000152.1:0-4345 GCA_963547085.1 uncultured Campylobacter sp.
GCCGCAGCCGAAGCGGCAAGCTCATTCGGCATAGCTTGCGCGCCAAATTTCATCTCATTTGCCTGCTCGGACGCGCCGAATTTATGCGCTTTAAATTCTGCGCGCTCCGAAGGCTTTGAAGCATTAAATTTTATCTGCTGCGCGGCGCTCTTTGCGGGCTTGCCGGATTTAAATTGCTCGCTATCCGCAGAGTTTGCGGCAAACGAGTTTGCAAAATCGCCCTCCATAGCGCGCAAAAATCCGTCCGCAAACCCGCCGGCAACGCTATCAGCTTGCTCGCTTTGCTTCGGTAAATCTGAGGCATCTAATATGTGCGGCAAGTTTAGCTCCGAAAAATTTGGCGCAGGAGTGGAATTTGCAGAAGCTACGAAATTCGCGGAAGCCGCAAAATTGGCGCTAATTGAATCCCCCGCTTCATTATGAGCAGACATAGGCGTATTCTGTGTAAGTCCACCAGTAAATTCCATGCTTTGAAATGGAACGGCGTTATAAAGATTTTCACGAGGTATATCGCCCGCACCCGCTAACGCAATCGGCGTATCTGAAGCGACCTCGTATTGAGACGAAATTTGCATTTTTTGAAAATCCGTAGCCGCTGTATTTTTATCATGCGCAGATTTTTTATCCTCTTTTTCATCAGAAGCAAACGCAGCCGCGGCAAAATTATCATATCCGCCAAACTCCTCCACGGGCATGCCGGCACTATCGAAAAGCCTGGAAAAATCCATATCAAATCCACTGTTAACAGACGCGCCAGCTGCATCTTGCACTACTTGCGAGGCAGAATTTTTTTCATCTATTTTATAGGCAAATGAGCCGTCTACTTCATGCTGTTTAAGCGTAACATCCGCAGAGTCTTTCGCCTCCTCTAGATTAGGCGCAGCGTCTGCCTTTTTTTCAACGACAGTTTCATTAGAGCTGCCAGCTCTTTGCGACTCGTCTTGCTGCGCAAGTGGTAAAGTTTCGCTTGCCCGTGTGGCAGGAATTTCATCTTCTGTCTGCGATTTATTTGTTTTGAAATTCTTGGATTTTCATCATCTAGCGCCGCTAGAGCTATCGGAGCGTCATCCTTTGCAAGCGGGATTTCGCCCCGAGGCGCGTGATTACTTTCGGCGGGTTCGCTTGCGCCGATACTATTTAGTGGTACATCCTCAGGGATATCGCTAGCAGCTAAGTTTAGAGGCATATCGTCTGCGATATTATCCGCAATCTTTTCTGCGACGGCGTTAAGCGGCGTATCATCGGCGATGGTGTCCGCAAGAGCTGCTTCATCTGCAAGCTGCGAGAGCGGAATATCATCTGCAATCTCGTCCGTGCGCGGCATATCACCTAGCAACTGCGAAAGCGGCACATCATCTGCAATCTCGGGCGCTATATCGTTTGCCAGTTGTGAAAGCGGTATATCCTTGCCGGAGTCATAAAAGCTATCCACAAGCTCTTCAAAATTACTGCCCGAAGCGGAATTTGCCTGGTCAATCGCATCGATCTCTTTCATCACAGAGCTTGCATCGGCAAATTCTTTCGCCATTTTTTCTTTAGCCTGCACGCTCATATTTTGAACCGAAAATTCGCTAATAAACGTAATGAGCTCAAGCGGCGAAAAAGGCTTGGTAAGGGTGTATCGCGCTCCTGGCACCGAGACGTTTTTAGGCGTCAGAAACAGCGTCTTATTAAGATCAAATTTTGAAATATCATCGCCATCTTCATAATTTTTTATCGTCAAATCATATTCACTCTCGTCCGCACTATATGCTACCAGATCCGCACCGATGCGCTCGCAGCAAATATTTACGACACTTGCAACCTGCTCATTGTGATTGTCAAGTAGAATTTTCATTTATGACCTTTTAGAAAGAATTTGGGCTATTGTAAGATATTTTTGGTTATTAATTGCTTATATTTGCGCTAAATTTCGGTTATTTAGTCGATAAACTTTGCAGCATTTTTGCGCTAAATTCTCATCGTGGGTCACGAGCACGAGCGCGCCACGACTGGATTTTACGTAATCAAAAATCACGCCCATGACCTCGTTTGCGGTATCCTTATCTAAATTTCCAGTAGGCTCGTCGGCAAAGATTATGCGTGGCTTTTTGCAAAGTATGCGAGCGATGCTCACGCGCTGCTGCTGTCCGCCGCTAAGCTCGCCCACGCCTTGCTTTAAAGTATGTTCGATCTGAAGCTTTTTTAAAATTTCATCATCTATCGCGTTATTCGTAAGTTTGGCGGCGAGTTCGATATTTTCGCCGGAGGAGAAGCCCTTAAAAAGGTAGTGGGATTGAAATATTATGCCAAAGTCGTTACGGCGGATTTTAAGTCTCTCATCGGAGTTTAGTCCGTAAATACTGCACCCGCCGTAGATCACTTCGCCCGAGTTCGGCTTTAAAAGCGTGCATAGAATATGAAGCAGAGTCGATTTGCCGCAGCCGCTAATGCCCAAAATGGCGATACTCTCGCCCTCTTGAACGCTTAAGCTTACATTTTCAAAGAGCGTATAATCATACGCGTGAGTAAGATTTACGCCCTTTAGAAGTTCCATATTTAGCCGATTTGAGCCGCTACTTCGGCTGCGAAGTCTTCGCTCTTTTTCTCTAGGCCTTCGCCCACTTCGAAGCGGACGTATTTTACGATCTCAATTTTGCCGCCTAGTTTTTTAGCTTCTTCGTCAATCACCTGCTCAACGGTTTTCTTATCGTCCATGACGTAAAATTGGCCTAACAGCGTGAGGCGCTGATCGATTTGAGTATTATCGGCGATGAAGCGATCGATCTGACCCGGCAAAATTTTATCCCAAATTTTTTCAGGCTTATTTTGCTTGCGAAGCTCATCTTTTAAAGCTTCGATCTCTTTGGCTAAAATTTCATCGCTTAGATGCGCGCGCGAGCCAAACTGCGGGATCTTATGAAGGGGCTTACCTAAGCGCACAAACTCCTCATTTTCCTTCTCAAACTCGCCTTTAAGAGCTAAGAATTCTTTTTCGATAAAATCGGGATCAAGCTCTTTATAGCTGATAACCTGAGGTTTCATCGCGGCTGCATGCATGCAGAGATTTTTTATAAGCTCCTTCGCACCCTCCGCAGTTCGCTCGCTGTCACAAGCTGCTGCGATGATTACACCTACGCGGCCGTTTGAGTGCAGGTAGCCGTTTACTACTCCGTTTGCGCCAGCCTTAATCGTCTCAAATCTTCTAACGACCAAATTTTCACCGATCGTAGCGATCTGGCTCTTTAGATTCTCATCAAATTTAACGCCGTCGATGATGCTGGAATTTAGCTCATCAATGCTGCTAATGCCCTTACTTTGGATATGTAGAGTGGTATTTTTAACTAAATTTATAAAATTTTGATTTTTAGCTACGAAGTCGGTTTCGGAATTTATCTCGCTTATAGTTGCGATCTTGTGATCCGCGCCCACTTCGACGCTTACTAGGCCCTCGCTAGCTAGGCGGTCGGCTTTTTTAGCAGCCTTTCCTAAGCCCTTTTCGCGAAGCAGATCGACGGCCTTATCCATATCGCCGTCTGTTTCAACTAAAGCCTTTTTGCAATCCATCATCCCCGCTCCGGTGCTTTCGCGGAGCTCTTTTACCATTTGCGCGCTGATTTCCATTACTCTTCGTCCTCGCTTACGTCAAAATCCTCTTCGCTCATCGCCTCGGCCACGACCTCCTCTTTCTCCTCGTCGCTGACGGCTTCGCTCTGCTCGCCGTCCTCGCTCGCATCTTGATCGCGAAGCGCCTTGCCTTCGTTGATCGCCTCAGCCATCTCTTGGCAGAAAAGCTGAACCGAGCGGATCGCATCGTCGTTGCCAGGTATTGGGAAATCGACTACGTCCGGATCGCAGTTCGTATCCAAAGGCGCGATAACCGGCATTTTTAGGCGGTTAGCCTCCGCTACGGCGATCTTTTCTTTTACAACGTCGATGACGAAGATCATATCGGGAAGACCCTTCATATTGCGAATGCCGCCTAGATAAAGCTCAAGCTTCTCTTTTTTGCGACGAAGCATTAGCGCCTCTTTTTTAGTTAATAAATTTATCGAGCCGTCCTCTTCCATAGTCTCGATTACTTCGAGCTTGCGGATCGATTGCTTGATAGTGGAAAAATTCGTTAGCATGCCGCCTAGCCATCTGTGGCTTACATAAGGCATGCCGCATTTTTCGGCGTACTCTTTTAGCGTCGCGCCGGCTTGTTTTTTGGTGCCTACGAAAAGTATCGTCTTGCCCTCGGCAGCCGCGTCGCGCACGATATTATAAGTGTAGCGGAAGTAGCGGATAGTTTTTTGTAGATCTATGATGTAGATACCTTTTCTCTCGCCGAAAATGAATTTTTTCATCTTCGGATTCCATCTGC
>CAUUQJ010000153.1:0-4341 GCA_963547085.1 uncultured Campylobacter sp.
AACCCGCGGCGCAAATACATCTCAGAGATTAAAATTCCAAGCCGGCAAAATTCTAGCCGCACCGCTGCACGTCGCACTAGATCATAAATTTAGTTTAGCGATACGCCGCCCGCTGTAAAATCAAACCCATCGACGCAGACTACGCATTACCGCAAGCCGAAATTTCATTCGACAAAAGCTGCTTACTGCGCCGCAATAAGCCCCAACCTACGCGCTTTTTAAATCGCGAAATTTTAATCTCGCAGTGCGTCGTCATCGCGCACCAAAAAGCAAATCGAAACGCCGCTTGGTCGCGTTTAAATTTAGCCCCATGGATTTATTCCTTTTCACAAGCGAACGTCGCCTGCCTAGCCGCACGTTTAAATTTACGCCGCCTGAGGCCGATTTGCTATCTGTGTGCAACAAAAGAGCGCGATCGCTCGAGCCGCCGCCGTCTGCGATAGAATTTAACCGCACATAGCAGCGTCCTATGCGAGTAAATTTAAAACGCACCGTATTTATGATCGCTTCAAAATTTCAAGCTCGAACCGTCCGATCAAAATTCCGCCGCAGGCTGGAGTCTCGGTTTAAAACGCACCGCCTGCGATCGGAACGTCGTTCCAAAGATAGCGCACCTCGCCCGAGCTTATCTCGATGATCGAGTAAAAATCGCCGCAGATAAGCAGATAGCAGCCGTCCGCGCGGCTAGCTAGATCCTTTGCGGCGAGCTTTTTACCCAAGATCACGTCGCGAGCGTCGCCGTCGTAAAAGTTTGGCGCGAGATCTAAAAACTCGAGCGGATTTAGTGCTGCCTCATCCGCAAAGCTCGGATCTTGCAGGTCAAAAGTTCCCTCGCTCTCCCGCCTAAGCGCGCTTAGCGTGCCCGTGGCGCCTAGCTTTGCTGCTAAAATTTGCGCAAAAGAGCGCACATAGCCGCCCTCGCTTAGTGCGACGCGAAAACTCACGAAGGGGTGAGCGTAGCTTAAAATTTCAGCATCAAAAACCCGCATCGAGCTCTCTTTCAAGCTCACCTCTTCGCCTGCGCGAGCGAGCTTGTATGCGCGCACGCCGTCAATTTTCTTGGCGCTGAAAGCGGGCGGGATAAATTTTATCTCGCCGCGCATTTGCGCCATCGCGGCGTCTAAAACCTCGCGCGAAAGCGGCGGGATTTGTTCCACGCGCCCTATGTTTTCGTTATCGCCGCTTGGGCTTTGCGCGCCCAGCCACAGCGTCGCGGCGTAAACTTTTGGCTCTTTCTTTAAAAATCTAAAAAAGCGCGCGTATTGCCCGAATGCTACGATGAGCGCGCCGCTCGCGAAAGGATCGAGCGTGCCGCTAAAGCCCGCCTTTTTCACGCCGTATTTACGCTTAAGAGCGCTTAAAAATTTATTGCTGCCGATGCCCGCGGGCTTGTCCGCCAAAAATAATCTATTCATAAGCGCCGATCTTTTCTACGAAATTTGACATTATCACGCGCGAAATTCCGCCAAAATTTATCGTGAGCCGATCGCCGTTTACCGCCGTGATCTGTCCGATCCCAAATAGCTTGTGTTTGATCAGCTCGCCCTTGCTAAAGCCGCTACTTTGCTCGTGCGACGGCTCTTTAGCCACCAAACCCGCCTCGGATATAAACCTGCTAGCATCGAGCCTCTCGCGCTTGCCGCGATAAAAGCGGCTAGCCGCAAAGCTAAGAGTGAGAGTGCGTTTGGCGCGCGTAATCGCTACGTATGCGAGCCTACGCTCCTCCTCGATGTCATTGCTGTCACCCAAAAGCGGGAAAAAGCCCTCCTCTAGTCCGATTACGAAAAGATGCTCGAACTCAAGCCCTTTGCTTGCGTGCACGCTCATTATGTTTATCGCATCGCCCATAATGGCGTCTTGATCGCTAAGAAGGCTTAGCTCGTTTAAAAATTCCGCCAGATCAAAATCGGGCTTATTGCTCGCCTCATCCTTTAGCATAGCCAAAAACTCGTCGATGTTCGCTACCCGATCGGCGCCGTCCGGAAGCGAGGCGTAGTAAGCCTTTAGCCCGAAAGCGGGCTCCAGCGCGTCTATTTTTTTGATCGTATCCGCTAGCGCGGAGATAGAAGCGATGCCGCTTTTAAGCTCCGCTAGAGCCTGCGCCGCCTTGGCGCTAAGCCCCGCGTCCGGCTCGCTAAAGGCGTCAAATAGACTGATAAGTCGCAGGCGCGAAAGCTCCTCGAGCTTCGCCAGCGAGACTTTGCCGATGCCGCGCTTGGGTACGTTTATGATCCGCCTCATCGAAAAGTCGTCGTGCTCGTCGTTTACTAAGCGCAGATATGCGATCGCATCCTTGATCTCGGCGCGCTCGTAAAATTTCACGCCGCCTACCATTTTGTACGGGATTTTGGCGCGATTCAGCCCCTCTTCTAGCGCGCGCGAAAGAGCGTTTACGCGGTAAAGCACGGCGATTTGAGAGGGCGCTACGCCGCTTGAAAGCAGCTTTTTGATAGCTTCTGCGATCTTTGCCGCCTCGATACTCTCCTCGTCTGAACGCAAAATTTCGATCTTTTCGCCCCCGCCGTTCATGCTAGTAAGGCTCTTGCCGAGGCGGTTTTTATTATGCGAGATAAGTTCGTTGGCAGCATTTAAAATTTCATCCGTGGAGCGGTAATTTTGCTCAAGTTTGATAAATTTTACGTTTGAGAACTGATCTTTAAAATTTAGAATATTTTCTATCCGCGCGCCGCGCCAGCCGTAGATACTCTGATCGTCATCGCCCACCACCACGAGGTTTTCGTGCGCGGCACAAAGCTTTTGCAGCAGTTTGAATTGAATGTCGTTGGTGTCCTGATACTCATCCACCGTGATATAGGCGTAGCGGCGCGAAATCTCATCGCATAGCCGCTCATTCGCGTTTAAAATTTTATACGGCAAGATCAGCAGATCATCGAAATCCACCAGATTATTCGCCGTCAAATACGCCTCGTAGCGCTTGTATGCTCTAGCGCAATGTGCGTAAAATCCGCTATACATCCTGCTTAGCTCGTCCTCTTTATCGTTTAAAAGCTCGTCGATATCTTTGGGACCGATTAGGGAATTTTTATAGGTTGAAATTTTAGCCGCCAATAGCGACGTGGGCAAATTTATCTCAAAGCCCTTGATGATCTTTTTCTTATCGTCAGTATCGATTACTTGGAAGTTTGCGCTACGCCCAAGCTCACTAATATGAAATTTCAAAAACAAAAGCCCAAATTTATGAAAGGTGCACAGAAGCGGCACGCCGCTTAAATTTAACCCGCTTATCAGATTAAGCGCTCGCGAGCGCATCTCGGCGGCGGCTTTATTCGTAAACGTAAGCGTGAGAGTATTTTCCGCAGGCACGCCGTTTGATAGCAGATAGGCAAGGCGCGCGGTGATCGTTTTGGTTTTGCCGCTACCAGCACCCGCTAAGATTAGCATCGCTCCGTCCACATGGCTCGCAGCCTCGCGCTGAGCGGGATTAAGACCCTCTAAAATATCACTCATTTTGAGAAAATTTTACGCGATTTTTCGCGCTTAAGCCACTCGGATTCGGGCTGGGAAAAATTTACCGCGATGGGCTTGCCGTCCACGACGATCTGCAAGACCGCGTAAAACGGCACGCTAAGCGTGCTTGCAAAATCCTGCGGCCCGAAACCCGCCTCGAAAACCAGCTCATCCTTGCTAAGATGCGCGCTAGAAAGCGTGTATTCCTCCAGCTGCAAAAAGATCGCGGGCATTTTGAAGCTTTTTAAAATTTCCTCCGGCAGCGGCGGGTCAAATTTTATCTGATCCGTCCTCGCAACGATGCCAAATCCGCATCCAAGAGCTAAAACATAATCCAAAACCGCGCCTATATTTGTACTACTCGCAGCGATAAATTTATCGTCTTTTAAAATTTTATCTATCATCCCAACCCCTCACAAACTCATCTACAAGCGTCGCGACCTGCTCTATGCCGATGCGCCAAAACTCGCTTTTATTGATGTCAAAGCCGAATTTCGCCACCAGCTTTTGCGGCGCGTCGCTGCCGCCCGAGCTTAAAAACTCGGTGTAAATTTGAACGAAATTTTCGAGCCTGCCGCTCTTATACAGCCCGTAAAGCGCGAGCACCAAAAGCTGCGCGTAGGCATAGGAGTAGCAGTAAAACGGCGTGTGAACGAAGTGCGGGATGTAGCTCCACCAGCTTTTGTAATGATCCTGCAAGATTAGCTCGCCCGCAAACATCTTGCGCGACTCCTCCATCCAAAGCTCACCCAGCCGCTCAACGCTTAGCTCGTCCGCGCTCGCATGCACGCGCCGCTCAAAGGTCGTAAATCCGATCTGGCGGTAAAGCGTCGCGAAGATATCCTCGATCTTTGCCGCAAGCATCGCTCTTAG
>CAUUQJ010000154.1:0-4339 GCA_963547085.1 uncultured Campylobacter sp.
CCGAGCCCGCTGCCCTGCTGTTTTGTCGTAAAGTGCGGCTCAAAAATTTTACCGAGCCGCGCTTCGTCGATGCGGCTTGCGTTATTTTCGATCGTGATTACTCGCTCGCCCTGCTTTAAAAATGAGCGAATTTTAATCTCGCGCCGTTTAAGCGGCACGTCCAAAAACGCCTCCTTTGCGTTGTTTATAATGTTTATTAGCACCTGGATGAGCTCGTTTACGTTGCCGTAAAGCGTAAAATTTTCTTCTACCCGCACGCTTATGTCGATGACGTGCTTTTTAAGCGAGGCGTTTAAAATTTTACGCGCCTGCTCGATCGCCTCGCCGGCGTCAAATTCCTTCTTCGGCATGTTCGGATTGAAGAAATTTTTAAAATCCTCGATCGTATCGCTCATAAATTTCACCTGCTCGCCCGCGTCTTGAATTTTCTCTCCGAGCTTCTCTTTTGAGAGCTTGCCCCGCTCGTTGTAAAGCTCTAAATTTATGAGCGTGGAGCTGATCTGCGATAGCGGCTGGCGCCACTGGTGCGAGATATTGCCGATCATCTCGCCCATGAGCGCGAGGCGGCTTTGATTTATCAGCAAAAGCTGAGTTTGCATCTTTAAAGTCGCGTTTTTTTTGTGAATTTTATAGATACAAAATATACAGATCAAAAATACCACAAGCAAGCTTAGGCCGCTAACGACAAACTCTTTGGTGTGATAGAGCAGAATGCTTTTTATCGGAATTTTAAAGCTTATCATCGCGATCGTATCGCCTAGGCCGCCTTTGAAATTTCCCACATCTCCATAGAGCTCTTGCATCTTTTTAGGCGCTGCGTTGATACTGTGGCACTCGGTGCACGAAGGCTGAGAGTTTGTTATCGGCAGACTCAAAAGATACGAGGCGCCACCTTTATCGTAGACGATTCTGGAGTATTCTTTATATTTGTTTTCTTTAAAGCCCTCTAAAATTTCATTCTCAAACTCGCTTCCCTCGTGCTCGGGATTGAGCGGATCGGTGGCAACGAGCTTGTAGTCGTAGTTGATGTGATTTTTGGCGAGCTGAATTTTATAAATTTCGCGCGTTATGTAGGTCGAGGACATCAGCCTCGGATCGAAAAAATCCTCGCTTAGAAGCTTTTTTTCCTTAAGTTCGTTTATTAGCGGGCGCTGCACGGTCGAGACGTAATCGCGCACCGCATTCATCGTATCTAGGATATAAAACGCCTCGCGCCTCGTGTCCTTTAGCGCAAGCTCGCGGTAGAAGTTAAAAACCAAAGCCGTAATTACGATATATAGCAGCACGAAAAGCGCTACGATAAATTTAAATTTATACTTCAAAGAGATACCCCACCGCATATAAATTTTTGATCACGTCCTTGCCGATCTTGCGGCGTAGCTCTTTGACGATCGCCTTGATCGCCTCCTTGCTGGGCTGCTCGAACTCCCACATATAGTCGAATAGCTGCTCGTAGGTTACGGTTTGATTTTTGCGCGCCAAGAAGTACTCCAAAAGCTTGCTCTCGCTTTTGGAAAGATGACAGGCGCTGTCTTTTACGTAGATGATCTTTTTTGCAAAATCATACTTCAGCTCGCCGCTTATGCTAAATATCGGCGCGTGATTTATCAGCTCCGCAGCGACGTCTTGTAGCGCCCTTATAAACGAGCTTTTGTCATACGGCTTAGGCAGATACCTAGTGATCTTAAGCTCCACCGCCCGCCACAGATACTCCTGCTCGGTGTGGCTCGAAAGTATCACGATCGGCACGCTGATGCCAGCAGCGCGAATCTTTTTAACGACCTCTAGTCCGTCCATATGCGGCACACCGATATCAAAAACCAGCGCGTCGTACGAGCCGCTCATCGCCTCATCAAGCGCCTCCAGCCCGTCCTTAACCCCCACTACTTCGCCGAAAAACAGCTGCAGCGATTCGGTTATATTTTTTAAAATCCCGGGCTCGTCCTCTAGGCAAAGAACCCTTTTATTGGACAAAACATCCAATAATTCGTAATCTTGCATACTCTATCCGCCTCCAAGCTTAGCACTTTTTACTCTTAATCGTCTCTTAAAATATAACTCGCTTAAATTATATAAATTTAGCATTAAACTAACGTTAAAAAATATACCAAAGCGGTTTGCGCGCAAATTTAAACCTCAAACCGCCTATGTGCGAGCTTTGCGCCTGCATAAGTTGGATAAAAATATCACAAGAACATAAAAAGGTGGGGCGATAAGCTTGATATTAAATTTTACCGCCTCGCAGGCGACAGATGAAAGGCGGTAAAATTTTATTTAGAGGGGCTTGCATATGCATTTCGCAGACAAAGGCAATTAAAACATAAAATCTATCAGCTCCATAGCTCGGCGGAATAGAATTTAAAATTTAGCCCAAGCCGGGCATGCTAAAGTTAATGTGAATGCTCCATCTTTGAGTGATCCATGCCGCCATGATCCATGTTCTCCATCGAGCCATGATTCATATGCGAATGATCCATCCCCTCCATCGAACCCATATCGTGGCTCATCCCACTCATCGAGCCATGATCCATCATAGAATGTTCCATGCCGCTCATACCTGGATCGGTCATTCCAAAAATCATCGCGACGTGTCCTAGCACCAAAAATACAATCAGCGCCAAGAAATGAAATTTAAGCCTAGTCCTAAATTCCGCTCCTTTTGCGATAACTCCTAGCTCCAAAAGTAGCAGCACCAGCGCAGGCAGCGCCGCTGCTGCGTATGCCGCCAAAGCTAAGGCGTCCGCAGCGCCACGTAAATGAATGACGGGCAAAATTTTAACCGCTACGTAAATAATTAATATCGTAAAATAAGCGCCGAGAATGATGCTAAGGCATCTATTGATTTTTAGAGCCAAAGAGCCCTCCTTCGCGCGGTACAAGCTAAAAATTCGCTCGCTACTATCGCTTCTGCTAAGCCCATCGGCACCGCCATAAATAAAATCAAATTCCACGGCTGATTTGCCATCAAAAGTTCCATGTAATTCGTCATTGCCATGTTTTCTCCTTATTTTGGTTTAAAGGGCGTAATTCTAGCAGCTTTCGGTAAAAAATTTTAAAACAATAGATAAGATTAAGTGCGCCTTTAATCTTATCTTTCCGTAAAACGATTTGGGCTGCGTCTTAAAACTCGCTCACAAATATTAAATTTATCTCGCCTCGCACGCCGCCTCTTCGTATCTAACGTGAAATTTAGAAAATTTATATTTGCAGATGCAGATACATTAAATTTATCCGAAACGCTTTAAATTCCGTAAAATTTCAGTTTTGCAAAGATAAAATTACGAAATTTTTTAAAAGGATTTAAAATGAAAAATGCTATTTTATTTGCCTGCACAGCGCTGTTTATATGCGCTTGCTCCAATCCTGAGCATCCAAAGCCAGGCGTTTCGCATTGCAGCGAGCCTAAAATGGACGAAGCATCGCATCAAATGATTCAAATTTGTGGCGAAAGCGAGGATCCGCAGATAGAAAATACGCAGTGCAACGAAAACGGACTTTGCTTCGGCACCGCAAAAATCAGGTAGCCGAAGCGTCTTGCGAGCACCAGCGCTAAATTTAACTATTTTAAAGCCGAAACCGAACGCCCGCAGAGCGGTCTAAGCCGCACTTTAAAATTTAGCCCGCAATTTAAATTTAACTCCGCTTCACGCGCGCCGATGCATTTTATCTATACTTAATTTTAACTGCGTCCGCCGATTGATCGAGCTGCTCTTGGCGCGATGAAATTTTAAAATTTCATTACCAAGCACGGCGCGCAATTAGGATTTAAAAGCAAACGCGGGTCAAATTTCATAAGTTTAAAATTTTAAAGCGACATGCAATTTAAAATTTCAGCTCTCTCACATGCTAGCGGTGCGAAATTTTGCGCAAGCTCAAAATCTGCGCTAGGAGATTTCATGCCGCCGCAAAATTTCTAGATCACAACTCCGCTCAATAGAATTTTTTTGGCAGTGCAGATGAGGACGCAAAATCTGCGCCGTATAATCCCACGCGGATCGCACCATACAAATTTCTATACCGTGCACCAAAACCCATAGCCTAGCCTCGCTACAAGATCGCTTGCAAAACGGCGCAGTATCCTTAGTCGCATAGCTATAGCACTACTTTACTCGCTGCGTAGCCAAGGTCTGTAGCTGTAGTACGAAATGGCGTGGAATTCTTTGTTGCGCGGTCGAAGCTCTCAGCCCGCAAAAAGGCGCGGTATTCTCTACCGACGGCGCGAGTTTATAGTCTAACTCGCGCCTTAGAATCCCGCTTCAAACTCATTACTTAAAATTTCGTCTCAAAAAATCACGTATGAGAAATTCCGCTTTATCTTTACGGCTTAAAATTTCGTACG
>CAUUQJ010000155.1:0-4339 GCA_963547085.1 uncultured Campylobacter sp.
AGATCTACTTTTATGACCTCAATTTTTGCTCCTTTGATTAAATTTTATCGGCGGCAGATACCGCAAATAACCGAATCGGCTCGGTATTAATTTGCTCTAAATTTACGTCTTAGCCTGCTGAGCAGGCCTAAGTCCTGGCGCGCTTGGATTAAATTTCTCGCGGCGCGCGAAATTTAGCGGGCTTAAAATTTCACCCGCTATTTTCTGCGGATCTTATAGCCCTTGCCGCTTTTTAGCAGAGAAATTTTTCCGTCCTTCGAAACGTAGTAGCCGCCCTTAACTTTGCTTAAAATTTCGCTCTGCGGCAAGCTCGCCCAAAAAATTTCTACCTTGCTTTTATCCGCGGAAAATATCCCGTAGATCGCAAGCGTGGCGTTATCCGGATCATCTAACCTCACGTTCGCGACATCAAAAACCTGCACGCAGCCATTCTTAATCTTTGAAAAGCTCTGCCCCGCGGCGACTAAGCAGCCGTGCTCATCCGTGCCGCCGCCTACCATCGGCCCCTGCACGGCGGGCACCTTGCAGACGCCCTCACTAGCGCCGCAGTCCGCAGCCGCGCTTTCGCTCCTCTTATCCATTGCGCTTATTTCCTCGCCTGGCTTTGTATCGTGCGCCGCACAGCCGCACAAAAGCGCTGCCGCAAAGGCCGCGATTAAAATTTTACTTCTCATCTTTTCTCCTTTAAATAAATTTTATCTGCATTCAAAGCTACTCGCGCT
The DNA here is from genome assembly GCA_963547085.1 of uncultured Campylobacter sp. GTDB lineage: Bacteria > Campylobacterota > Campylobacteria > Campylobacterales > Campylobacteraceae > Campylobacter_B. The sequence continues at coordinate 723 of CAUUQJ010000155.1, forward strand.
ATTTTCGTCGCCACCCACGTAGGTAGCCACTTTTGGGTGCGCGCAGATAGGTATCTGCTTGCCGGCGCGACTCGTGCTCTTGCCTAGCAGGCTAGATGGAGCCGTTCCCTGCTCGCGCCACGCTTCAAGCGCGCTTAGCGGATCGACGTCATCGATGCCGTTACCGCCGCCGCAGTGATTCATCCCAGGCAAGGCAAAAAATCGCGCAAATTCGTCCGCATTCGCGTTCGTTTCCACTAGCTTTTTGAACCAATCGCGCTGATCCATCGCCGAAAATACGGGATCGGAGACGCCCGTTACGATGATGAGTTTACCGCCGTTAGCGCGGAAGCTATCAAGCTTGGTCGAAATTGCATCGTTTATCGCCGCGGTCTCGAACGTTCGCTCTACGTCCTTATCGAAATCAAAGCTCATCAGATCAAACTCCGGTTGCGGCGGCGTCAAGAAATAATAATTCATCGAGCCCTTTGAGAGCACGATATTTCTAGCATTTGGCTCTGCCGTTTGCGAGTCGCCAAGCTTCCACATGCGCCAGCCGGGCTGATTTACCCCGGCATCGTAAAACCAGCCGCTGTAAATTTGCTCGCCCTTGCTGTTTTTTGCGCCCTCAAATATCGCCTTTATCGCAGAAATTTTATCTTTGGGTAGATCAAGGCCGCTAGGATCAAATTTACAACTCTCCCAAGCGCCGATAATGCCGTCTTTTAGACTGTCTAGCGCATCGCATTTATCCAGAACCGCCATGCTTAGCTTATCCAAATCCTCCTGTGTAAGGGCGTTTGCAAAAATTTTCTCCCCAGCGGAGTTTTTAGGCGCGATCTTCATAAGCTGCTTGTTGTCCCACTGCTCCGCAATCGCCGCGCGCGAAAGCCTAAAACCCGGATTTGCCGCGATTACGCCGTCAAATTCCAGCGGATACCTCTGCGCCGCTATCAGAGCCGAGCGCCCGCCGTTTGAGCAGCCCATAAAGTAGCTGTGCGCGGGCGCTTTTTTATACGCCGCGAAAACCAGCTGCTTTGAGACGCTCGCGACCTTGCCGATAGCCTGATAGGCATAGTCTAGCCGCGCCTGCTGCTCAAGTCCGAACTCAGGCGTAGGCGTAGGATGTCCCGAATCGGTCGTGACGACTGCGTAGCCTCTCATAAGCGCGGGCGTTGCAGTGCTAGTGCGGATAGGCACGGCGCCAAGAGCCGGCGCCACAAAGCCGTCCAGACCGCCTCCGCCCTGAAATAGCAGCTTGCTGTTCCAGTCGCCTGGCAAGCGCAGCTCAAATTTTATGCTGTAATGCTTGCCGTCCGAGCCCGTGCGGGAGGCTATCTCGCCGTGAATTATGCAGTGCGGCGCGGCTTTTAGCGTCTTTTTGGCGCCTCCCGTTAGCGCAGACATCTTATCGGCGCCGATTTCGCCGCTTTGATTCCAGATCGCTTCGCTAATCTTTGTATCGTAAATTTTCTCGCCTTTTAGCGCCGCGCAAGCCTGCTCGTCAAAATCGCTCGCAAGCGCTCCCTGTAAGCCCAGAGCAGCCGTAAAGGTTGCAACTAAAATTTTATATTTCATTGATGCTCCTTTTGAAATTTCAAATTGAAATTTTATCTAAAAATAGCTAAATTTAGCGTTTCGGTGGCGAGAGTTGAAATTTTAGGCGGCGCACGATACGGCGCGGTTTGGAATTTAAGGCGCGAGGTTTTGCTATAGCATTTGAACCCAAGGCACAGTAGCTCAGGAATTTAAGCGCGGCGGTGAGTAAGAACCCGAAACGCCGGATTTGACGCATGGCTTTAAGGCGCAGGCGGACGGAGGCGCTAAATTTTGAAGCAGGATCGAGACATCGGGTGCGGCGATGCGGCGCGCAAGAATTTTATCTCTCTAGCCGCTCAAGCTTACGCCGTCCGCAGACCCGATCTGCCCCGTCATGCAGGCATCGTCTATCCTAAGAAAAACGACGCAGGAGGATTAAATTTAGCGCCACAGCTAAGGCGCAAAATTTGCCGAATTTAATTCCTAAATCTTGCGCAACTTTAAATTTGAATGCATGAATTTACCTAACCGCCGCAGATAGCCACCAAATTTTACTCACGCCCCGCCCAAGCCGTACAAAACACCCGCGCGGCTCATGCTTTTGCCTAGCGGGCTTTGCGGCGACGTACCCCGCTCGCGCCGCGCTTCAAGCGCGCTAGGGACGTAAAATACTCGCCCGCCGGTTTGCGAAAAGACGCGAGACGCTAGCGCAGATCGGTCTTCAATAAGACGCAAAAAAACGTACAAAACTCTCGCAGCAGCCCGCGCCTCGAAATTTACCACCGATAAATTTTATCCTCGTAAGCGATCAGTCTAAACTCCTCTTTGTGGTTGCCGTTGCCGATCGTGTGGCTGTCTTGGCCCGCGCCTAGGCGTAGCTTATGCAGCCTGCCGCCGTAAGTGCCCACAAAAAGCACTCTCCCGTCCTCGCTTAACGCCATAGACTTTATCGTACCGCCCAGATAGTGGCGCCAAATTTTACGCCCGTCCTTGCCGACTGCCTTGATGTAGCCGTATGCATCGCCGAGGATGTAAAAGTCCCTCGTCGCTACGCCCGCGTAAACTCTCATCGCATCGTCGATCAGCGTGAAATTTTTCTCGCCCTCTTCGTCATACGAATAAGCCTCGACCTTTAGCCCGCGCTTTAGCAGCGCCCTATCCACGCCGATCGTAACGCCGTTGTAGAGGTGGCAGGAGTTCGTGATGAGCTGCGTATCGTCCGCGCTAAATAGGCAAAAGTGCGGATATGCGCTCTGCGCGCCGATGCCGCCCAGTCGCTCGCCCTCGCGATCCATCAGGACGTGCTCATCGGTATCTTGCTCACCCGCGACGATTAACTCGTTGTCGTTTGAGATGGTCGCATTTGCCATAGCTATCTCGAGCTCGTATTCATCCTCGTCCTCGCCCTCATCCTCGTAGGTCGGATGGATGAGCTTCGCGCCGCTTTGCGAGATCAAAAAAATTCCGTCGTGGGCGGCCAAAAGCACCTTGCTACCGTCGTTAAAGGGTAAAATTTCAGCCTCGTCGTAGATGATCTCCAGCTCGTGGCTAAATCTCGCCACCAGCTCGCCGCCGCTCTTGCCGTCGTAGCCCCTGATCAGCCATACCTCGTCTTGATTTAGCAGGGCGTAAATTTCGTTTCGCTTGGACTTACCCACGGCGATGATGTCGTCCGCCACTTCGCTCACGCGGTCGCCCTCCAGCAGATACAGCGTCTTGCCGTCGTCGTTTGAGGCGATAAAAAGGACGTTCTCGCCGCCAAGAGGGCAAATTTGATCGATGTCTCTTAGCCTCTTTCTCAACTTTTTGTCGAAAATGACGTTTGAGGGCGGAAAATCGGCCCTAAACTTCTCCGTTTCGCCGCGCTCGTTGGCTTCCTTTAGTAGCTCAAAAACCGCCTCGCAAAGCTGCGTCATACCCTCGCGCTCATCGACCGGATCTTCGCCCTCGTAGGCGTCCCAGCCGTGAACCTCCGCAAACGCCACCATATCGTTTACCACCTTGGCGTATTTCTTGCCCTTTTCATTCCACTCTTTTTGCCACTCCGCCTTAAGCGCCTCGTAGTCCTGCTCGCACATCTTCTCTCCTTAAGCTTAGTC
>CAUUQJ010000156.1:0-4337 GCA_963547085.1 uncultured Campylobacter sp.
CCGGTGACCCAAAAGATAAAAGCGGGCGTGAGCGGCACGCTTAAATATTTCATCCTAAAGGGCGATTATCTAGAGAGGCTAAAGGATATTAAAAAAGGTCACGTCGTAAGCGAGAAGGGTATGTACGTAGTCATCTCCGATGAAAACGGCAGAGAGGCGATCCGCCACTATATACCGCGCGAATCGGTCATTACCTATGATGATAATAGCGTCGTAAAAAGCGAAGATCTTATCGCCAAGCCTAAAAAAGACGATCGCTTGATCATTGCGGAGTGGGATCCGTATTCTATCCCGGTAGCCGCAGAGTGCGAGGGTAAGATCAGCTTCGAGGATATCGAGCCTGGATACACCGCTACGGAGCAATATGACGAGACTACAGGTCAAAGCCGTTTGGTTATCAACGAATACCTACCGCAGGGCGTCAAACCGGCCATTATCGTAACTCCTAGCAAGGGAGAGCCTATCAAATATAATCTAGGACCGAAGACTGCGATTTTTACGAACAAGGGCGATCAGGTAGCGATTGCGGATATTTTGGCTAGAACGCCGAAGGCTGCTGCGAAATCAAAAGATATCACTGGCGGTTTGCCGCGTGTATCGGAGCTATTTGAGGCGCGCCGTCCAAAAAATACCGCGATCATCGCAGACATCGACGGAACCGTCCGCTTCGATAAGGCTTTGCGCGCGAAAGAGCGTATTATAATCGAGGGCGAGGACGGAACGAGCGCCGAGTATCTAATCGATAAGAGCCGCCAGATCCAAGTGCGAAACGGCGAGTTCGTCCACGCAGGCGAGAAACTTACCGATGGAGTTATCAGCTCGCACGACGTGCTTAGAATTTTAGGCGAAAAGGCGCTGCATTATTATCTGATAAGCGAAATTCAACAGGTTTATCGCTCTCAAGGCGTCGTTATCAGCGATAAGCATATCGAGATCATCGTATCTCAGATGCTCCGTCAGGTTCGAATCGTCGATAGCGGCGATACTCAGCTAATCGTCGGCGATCTCATTAGCCGCCGCAGATTTAGAGAAGAAAATGAGCGCATTATGAAAATTGGTGGCGAGCCTGCGATTGCAGAGTCCGTACTGCTGGGCGTAACTCGTGCAGCTGTTGGAAGCGATAGCGTCATTTCGGCAGCGTCCTTCCAAGAGACTACGAAGGTTTTAACGGAGGCTAGCATCGCGGGTAAATTTGACCGATTGGAGGACTTAAAAGAAAACGTAATTTTAGGTCGCATAATTCCGGTCGGAACCGGTCTGTATAAAGACAAGGAAGTTAAACTTAAAAAATAATTTAGGGCGCAAGCCCTAAATTTAAAGGATGAAACATGAATATGATCAACATAAATTTCGGTCTGTTGTTTATCAGGTTGGGGCTTGGAGTTTGTCTTTTAATGCACGGAATTTTTAAGCTTACTCACGGCATAGACGGCGTAAAATCGATGTTGGTAGCCAGAGGAATTCCGGATTTAGTGGCTTACGGCGCATACGTAGGTGAGGTGCTGGCGCCAGCGATGATAATCATAGGCGTATTTTGCCGTATAGGCGCTCTACTTGTGATCGCAAATGTGCTCATGATAATATATGTCCTACATACTCCGTTGAGTGCGCTTACCGGCGTGGGCGGATTTGAGCTGGAAATCGTATATCTGTATCTCTCTGCCGCGATCTGCCTAGTAATCTGCGGCGGTGGGGAGTTTGTGCTGATTAGAGATTAAAATTTAGTTAAATTTACGTTTCTGTAAGTTTAAACAAAGTATAATCCAAATCTTTTTGAATAAATTTTTGTGAAAGGAAAGATGTGCCAACCATAAATCAATTGGTCAGAAAAGAGCGCAAGAAGCTTACCGAGAAATCGAAGTCTCCCGCGCTAAAGAATTGCCCTCAACGAAGAGGAGTTTGCACTAAGGTCTACACCACGACCCCTAAAAAGCCAAACTCTGCGCTTCGTAAAGTTGCCAAAGTAAGGCTTACTAGCGGATTTGAAGTCATCAGCTATATCGGCGGTGAAGGTCACAATCTACAAGAGCACTCCATCGTGCTAGTTCGAGGCGGTCGCGTAAAGGACCTACCGGGCGTTAAATACCACATTGTCCGCGGTGCGCTTGATACTGCAGGCGTTGCAAAACGAACCGTCGCAAGATCAAAATACGGTGCTAAACGACCTAAAAAATAGTTTAGCCGAAACAGACCGGCACTAGATTTTGCCGAGTTTGAGTAAAATTTTAAAATTTGAAGGAATAAAATGAGAAGAAGAAAAGCTCCCGTTAGGGAAGTTATGCCTGATCCGATTTATGACAGCAAAGTAATCACAAAATTTATTAATTCGCTTATGTTCGACGGCAAAAAGAGCGTCGCTACCGAGATTATGTACGGCGCCTTAAATTTCATCGACAATAAAGGCGGCGAGAAGAAAGGTATCGAAATTTTTAACGATGCCATCGATAACGTTAAGCCTTTAATGGAAGTTAAGTCTCGTCGCGTAGGCGGCGCAACTTATCAGGTTCCGATCGAGGTCAGGCCGGCTCGCCAGCAGGCTCTAGCTATTCGCTGGATCATCTCTTTTGCGAGAAAAAGAAGCGAGCGCACAATGATAGAGCGCCTGGCTTACGAGCTTATGGACGCCGCAAATTCTAAAGGCTCTTCATTTAAAAAGAAAGAAGACACCTATAAGATGGCGGAAGCCAACAAAGCTTTCGCGCATTATCGTTGGTAGGAGGGCATCATGGCAAGAAAAACCCCTTTACATATGGTTAGAAACATCGGTATTGCCGCCCACATCGATGCCGGAAAGACCACTACGAGCGAAAGAATTCTATTTTTTACCGGCATGAGCCATAAGATTGGCGAGGTTCACGAGGGCGCTGCTACTATGGACTGGATGGAGCAGGAGCGCGAGCGCGGCATCACGATTACGTCTGCGGCAACTACCTGCTTTTGGAATAATCATCAGATAAATTTGATCGACACTCCGGGCCACGTTGACTTTACTATCGAAGTCGAGCGCTCGATGCGCGTTTTAGATGGTGCGGTAGCAGTATTTTGCTCTGTAGGCGGCGTTCAGCCTCAAAGCGAGACCGTTTGGCGTCAAGCGAATAAATATCACGTTCCGCGCATCATTTTCGTAAATAAGATGGACCGCGTAGGCGCAAATTTTTATAATGTCGAGCAGCAGGTCAAAGATAGACTAAAAGCACATCCAGTTCCGATTCAAATTCCGATTGGCGCCGAGGATGATTTTAAGGGCGTTATCGATTTGGTTACTATGAAGGCGCTCGTTTGGGATGATAGCAAGGGTCCTTCTGCTCCCGAGATCGTTGAAATTCCTGCTGAATTACGAGAAAAAGCGCAAGAGTATCGCGATAAGATGATTGAGGCGGTAGCAGAGACTGATGAAGCTTTGATGGAGAAGTATTTTAACGGCGAAGAGCTAAGCGTAGAAGAGATTAAAAAGGGCATCAAGAAAGGCTGCTTAAGCCTAAGCTTTTTTCCTATGCTATGCGGTACCGCGTTTAAAAATAAGGGTGTGCAGCCTTTGTTAGATGCAGTCGTAGATTATCTGCCTGCGCCTGATGAAGTGCCTGCGATTAAGGGTCAGTATGAGGACGGCAGCGAGGTTCACGTAAGCTCTACCGACGAGGGCGAGTTCGCTGGTCTTGGATTTAAGATTATGACCGATCCTTTTGTAGGTCAGCTTACCTTTGTACGCGTTTATCGCGGTGTTTTGGAAAGCGGCAGCTACGTCGTAAATACCGGCAAAGGCAAAAAAGAGCGCATCGGACGCTTGCTAAGGATGCACTCGAATAAACGCGAAGAGATCAAAGAGCTTTATGCGGGCGAGATCGGTGCTGTCGTGGGTCTTAAAGATACCCTTACCGGCGATACGTTAGCTAGCGAAAAAGATAAAGTAATTTTAGAGCGTATGGAATTTCCTGATCCCGTTATCAGCGTAGCGGTAGAGCCTAAAACCAAAGCCGATCAAGAAAAAATGGGTATCGCGCTTCAAAAATTGGCGCAAGAGGATCCGAGCTTTAGGGTCGCGACCGATGAGGAGAGCGGGCAGACGATCATTTCGGGAATGGGCGAGCTACACCTTGAGATCATCGTAGATAGAATGCTTAGAGAATTTAAAGTCGAGGCCGAGGTCGGACAGCCGCAGGTCGCATATCGCGAGACTATCCGCAAAAAGGTCGAGCAGGAGTACAAATACGCCAAACAATCGGGCGGTCGCGGTCAATACGGTCACGTATTTTTGCGCTTAGAGCCTTTGGAGCCGGGCACCGGATATGAGTTCGTAAACGATATCAAAGGCGGCGCGATTCCGAAAGAATACATCC
>CAUUQJ010000157.1:0-4309 GCA_963547085.1 uncultured Campylobacter sp.
CCACAGGCTCGCATCCTCCATGCAGAGGTAGAAAAACACCCGCTCGCGCCACGGCGAGAGCGCGTCCGCGGCAAATTTAAAAAGCTCGCGTTTGATCTGCAGCGGGTAGGACAGCTTGCCGTTCGCGTCCGCAAGGGGCATCTGCAAAATTTTGCTCCGCAACCCGCGCGAGCGCAGCTTTTTGACGACGGGCTTGATGAAGGTAAGCGTGCCGAGCGAGACCATCGCGACGCCGCTTGGATCAAAGCGGCGCAGCAGCCGCTCAAAAAGCGCGCCGTAATCACTCTGCCATCCCTCGTACCAAACCATCGGGTGGAGGTGAAAGCCCACCAAAATGCCGCGCGCCGCGAGCGCCTCCGCTGCCGCTAGCCGCGCATCCAGGCTCGCGCTTAGATGCTCCTCGTTCGCTATGATCGCGGGCGTATTTAGCGAAAAAGTGACGATGAGGTTGCGCGGGATCTCGCGCTGCAGGAAAAACCGGATATTGTTCGACTTGCTTTTAAGCTCCAAAATCACGTTTTGATGTCGCGCCGCGAAGTCCGTTAGCGCGCTTAAAATGCTGAAGCGATCGCCCCACATGAGCGAGTCGGAGCTCTGCCCCGTGCCGATGTGGTAGCTGCGCGCGGGATCGAGTCGCAGGCGCGCTAAATTTGCCGCGAAATTCTCGTCAAAGCCGATTTTCCCCTGCTTGTAAAATGAGCCGATCGCGCAATAGGAGCAGTCAAAGCCGCACGAATTGACTGCATCGAGCGTCAGCAGATTGCAGCAGCGCGTGTTTTCGCTCGCCACCGGACAGCGCCCCAAAGCGATACGGTCTGCGCGAAAGGATGAAATTTCAAATTTTTTCGGCGCGTAATCGCTTTTGAAGCTCGTGTACGAGTGCGGGCGCGACTTGAGCTCTAGCCAAGCCTCGCGCACGAAATTAAAAATTTGCTCGCCGTTTGGAACTTTCCCTGTTTTATTAAAATTTAGCCCGCACCGCTCGCTCGCAAGCAGCTCATAAATTGGCGCCTCGTCCCACGCCTCAAAATCGCTCGCAAACTCCGCTAGCTGCTTTTTTTGCTGAAATGAAAAGTGAAATTTCTCAAATAGCGCGCCCAAAAACGCGCTCGATCGCTCGCCCAGACTCACGCCAAACTGCGCTCCTAGCTCCTTTTTCGCCTCCGTCATCTTGCTCCGCTTCGTTTAAATTTTGCAAATTATACTTAAATTTCGCGCGCCGTCACTAAAAATCGTTGAAATTTCAGATCGCGCCGCAAAATAGTCGCTCGAAATAGAAGGCGTAAGCTAGCGTAATAGCGACGTTTAGGATCAAAATTCCGCCGAGTATGAGCTTTTGCGGGATTTTTTTGACGCCCGTTCGGTAGTAATACGGCAGGGCGCAGAAAAACGCGGGCAGCACGAGCAGAACGATGCCTAGCGATATGCCGGTGCCTATCTCGGCACTGCGCACAAACTGCGCGATGGCGGGGAATTTAAGGGTGGCGTAAATGGCCGCTGCAAAGAGTAGCTGCACGCAGACGCAGTAAAATAGGTAGCGCACGCCTATTAGGGCGTCTTTTAGCCATAGCCCGATACAGAAAAATACTAGCAAAAGAGCTAAAAAGACCAACAAGGGCGGATCCGCGAGCAAATCCGCCACGGCATACGCGCAAGCCGCGACGCACGCGCACGCCAAGAGGGCAAAACATAGATAAGAGCCTTTTATTTTCATCGTTTCTCCTGTGACTCTGCAATACCTTCAAATTCTGCGATACATTCGGCGTATGAAGCCAAAATTTCATCTCTCGACTCGGTTTTTTGCATACGCTTTAGTAGTTAAATTTTGCTCTTTATCGCGGCGCGGATTTGCGGCAGGCGCGCCTTTACGAGCTCATAGACGAAGCTTTTACAAAGCCGCTCGCCGCGCAGATGATCGCTCACGATCTTCATCATCGCCCACGGCACGCCCGCGCGTTCGCAAGCGTTCACGAAAAGCGCGCTTTCCATATCGTAAAGCCTGATACCGCGATTTGCACGCTCGCGGGTAGCGCCTTTTGCCGTGCACGGCGTATTTTGTATTGCGCGCACTGCGGTATTCGTCGCGACGCTGTGCCCACCTACCGCGATTTGTGAGGGTTTTATGCTCGCTAAATTTTGCGCCTCGACCTGCGTCGCGCTTTGTATTGCAGCCCGCGTCGCGTCGGGCGTGAAATTTTTTGTATCTGCCGCGCCGTTCGCCCCTTGCGTTAGGGCTTGTGCGCTTGTCTCGCCGCACGCCTCGATTTCTGCGATATTTGCTGCGCTCGCCTGCTCCGCCGCGTTTAAAATTTTAGGCTCGTTTACGCAGATTAAATTTGCCTGCAACTTGCCGTCCAAACTCGCGCCGCAAAATTCCAACGAGCCCATATCGTGGAATTTCTGCTTGCGAACGTTTTGAAATTTCGGAGCCCGCGCGCCGCGCCCCATAGCCTGCGAGCGATAAAATTTCGATCCGTCCTCGCCGCAAAATTCCTGCGCTGCCGTGCCGTCAAAGTAAAAGGCCTCGCCGATTCGCACGCCTTTATCCTCACAGCCGCAGATGCCTATGTTTAGCGCAAAGTCCACGTGCCGCGAAAGTAAAATTTCACCGAAGCGCTCTGAATTTCGCGCGGAGATAAAATCTAAAATTTTAAAATTTTCAGTCGCATTTTGCGCGGAGCCGGTCTCCGCGTCGCCGCCGCAGAGTGCGCCCGTATCCGAAGAATGCTTAAATTTTACGTCTGCGCCGCGCCGATCCTTACGAAGCTCGCGCCCGAATTCTACGTCTGTATCGGCACGGCGAATAAATTCTGCACCGGGTTCGCTCTTAAATTCTGTTTCTATGCCGCCTACAGCACCCGCTTTAAATTTAGCCCCAAACCTCACGCCGCAGATGTATAGAAGCATCTGCTCACCTGCGAATAGATCGCCGCTGCGAGTAAGTTTAAAACTCTCGATTATCGCTTGGGCTTCGCAGCGCAAAGCCGTGCAGATTAGTATCATCGCCGCCCCTTCCAAAAGCGCAATTTTAACAATTTGAGCTATAATGTAAGATTAATTTGCACAAAAGGGCGAAAATGAACGATCTCATCACCATCACAGGCGCGCGCGAACACAATCTGAAAAATATAAATTTGCAAATTCCAAAGGACAAACTCGTCGTTTTTACAGGTCTCAGCGGCAGCGGCAAAAGCACGCTGGCGTTTGATACGCTATATGCCGAGGGACAGCGCAGATACGTCGAGAGCCTAAGCAGCTACGCTAGGCAGTTTTTAGACCGCGTAGGCAAGCCCGACGTCGATAAAATCGACGGTCTGACGCCTGCGATCGCGATCGATCAAAAAACGACGTCGAAAAATCCGCGCTCGACAGTGGGCACGATTACCGAAATTTATGACTATCTGAGGCTACTTTATGCGCGTGTGGGGGTACAGCACTGCCACAAATGCGGTAAGCCGATCTCAAAGATGAGCTCCAGCGACATCATCGCCGAGATTATGAAGCTGCCGCGCGGCGCAAAGGTGATCTTGGGAGCGCCATTGGTGCGCGAGAAAAAGGGCAGCTTCGCCGATATGCTACAGAGCCTACGCGAGCAGGGCTACGTGCGCGCTCAGATCGACGGCGTGCTGGTACGGCTGGACGAGGAGATCGAGCTAAGCAAGACGAAAAAGCACTCGATCAAGGTCATCATCGATCGCACGACCATCGACGAGGAAAATTCTATCCGTATCGCAAGCGACGTCGAAAAGGCGCTCAAGCTCAGCTTTGGAGAGCTCGAGGTGGAGATCGCAAACGCCGCCGAGCTTGGGCTTGCGCAGAGCCTGATCCACTACAGCGAGCATATGGCGTGCTTTGATTGTAAAATTTCATTCAAGCCGCTCGAGCCGCTCGCGTTTAGCTTCAACTCCCCAAAGGGCGCGTGCGAGAGCTGCGACGGACTGGGGATAAAATTTAGCCTCGATCTGGGCAAGATCATCAACGAAAACGCCTCGATCGAGGGCGGCGCGATTAAAGTGATGTCGGGCTTCAACAAGAGCTACTACTATAAATTTCTGCTCGGATTTTGCGAAACAAACGGCATAAATGTCAAAATCCCGTACGCAAACTTAAGCGAGGAGCAAAAAAAGTTGATCCTCTACGGCAGCGTCAAAGAGATCGACTTTTACTGGAAAAAGCATAAGCTCGTGCGAAAATTTGAGGGCGCGATCAAATACGCCTACGATCTGCTCAAAAACGAAAGCGATCTGGACGATTATATGAGCGAAAAAATTTGCCCCGACTGCGGCGGGCTGCGCCTGCGCCCCGAAAG
>CAUUQJ010000158.1:0-4302 GCA_963547085.1 uncultured Campylobacter sp.
TCCTTGCGATTTGCGCGCCTCCTTAGAAGCGTTTAGATCAAGAAATTTAACCGCGCCCGCGTCCAAGCTTTCATCCACGCTTGCAAGCTGCTGCGCATTTAGCTCGCTCAAATCTAGACCCAAATTTTCCGCATACGCCACGACCTTGCCCGTGATGAAATGCGCCCGGCGAAAGGGCACGTTTTTCTCCCGCACGAGATAATCGGCCAGATCGGTTGCCGTGAGGTGCCCGCGTCTGGTCATCGCGAGCATATTTTGCTCGTTAAATTTAGCTGTTTTTAGCATCTGTTTTAAAATTTCAAGGCTAGCAAGCGCGGTAGAGACGCTGTCAAAAACGCCCTCCTTGTCCTCCTGCATGTCTTTGTTGTAAGCTAACGGCAAGCCCTTCATCACCGTTAGCAGCGCGACGAGATTTCCATTTACGCGCCCCGTTTTGCCGCGGATGAGCTCGGCGACGTCGGGGTTTTTCTTCTGCGGCATGATCGAGCTGCCCGTGCTGTACGCGTCGCTGATCGTGACAAAGCCGAACTCCTGCGAGCTCCACAAGATTAGCTCCTCGCACAGGCGCGACGCATGCGTCATCAGCACGCTTACGTTAAACAAAATCTCAAGCGCGAAATCGCGGTCGCTGACGCTATCCATCGCGTTTGGCGTCACTCCGGCAAACCCGAGCTCTCGCGCGACCAGCTCGCGATTTATAGGGTGCGGCGTGCCCGCAAGCGCGGCGGAGCCCAGAGGACAGAGGTTGTTTCGCTCGCGCGAGCTAGTAAAGCGTTCGTAGTCGCGGCGAAACATAAACGCGTAAGCTAGCAAATGATAGGCAAGGCTCACGGGCTGGGCGTGCTGAAGGTGCGTGTAGCCGGGCATCAGCGTGTTCATGTGCTCGCTAGCTATATCTCGCAGAGCCGCGATTAGCTCGCGAGTTTTTTCGGCTATAGCAGCGCCGCTTTTAAGCACGTAGAGGCGAAAATCAAGCGCGACCTGATCGTTTCTACTGCGCGCGGTGTGTAGTCTACCGCCAAGATCGGTTCCGATAAGCTCGCTTAGGCGCTTTTCGACCGCCATGTGGATATCCTCATCGGCGGTTTTAAACTCAAATTTACCGCTTTTTATCTCTTCAAACACGGCGTCAAGCCCCGCGACGATCTTTTCGCTCTCCTCAGGCTTTAAAATCCCGCAAGCGCCGAGCATCCGAGCGTGCGCCTTGCTGCCCGCGATGTCCTCCCGCCAAAGCGCCCTATCAAAGCCGATCGAGGCGTTAAACTCCTCCAAAAGCGCCGAACTCGCCTCGCTAAAGCGCCCTTCCCACATTTTTTTCACGCTCGCTCCTTCGTTTAAATTTTCGGTGATTTTTTAAAATTTTAAATCTCGCCGCACAAGATTTGCGGGCGAGAAAAAAGGCTAAAGCGCGGTAAATTCCTAAAAACGCGCTTGCCGCTTCGCGCGCCGGCTTTGGAATTTTGCGCGCTGTAAATTTAACGCCTTAAAGCCGTTTTTAATTTATTCGATCCACTTTACTACGTCATCCATGCTGCGGCGGATCTTTTGCGGCTGCGGGTTTACGCGGTAGCCGAAAGGTACGAGTAGCGCCACGCGGCGATCGTTCCAATCAATGCCTAAAATTTTATTTAGCACTGCGCGATCAAACCCCTCCATAGGGCAGCTATCGATACCGCGGCTGGCGGCCTCGTTCATCATCGCCAGAGCCGGGAACATGCACTGCGCGTGCGACCAATTAAATAGCTCCTCATCGTCGTTGTGAAAATAACCGCTTAAAAAATCTCGATAAAATTTATGCCTGTCGCCGATATATTTGGGCGCTTCGTCTTTTTTGCGTGTAATCATTCGCTCGATATAATCACTTCCTAGCTTTATGTCCTTGATCTTTGCTAAAATCACGACCAGATGTGAGCAAGAGGTGATCTGCGGCTGATTCCATGATTTTTCGCGAATCTGCTCGCGCAGTGCCTTGTTTTGTACAACCAAAAAGTCCCATTGTTCTAGCCCCGTAGAACTAGGTGCTAAGATGCCTGCCTGCAAAATAGCGTCAAAATCGGCTTTACCGATCTTTTTGTTCTCGTCAAAAATTTTGCACGCGTGACGAAATTTCATAATCTCTAAATGTGTCATAGTCTCTCCTTGATTAGTTTTTGTAGATCAAATACCCGCCATCTTTGCGCCTGATGCTGAGGTTGCCCTCGCGCGAGCGCACGCCGATGCGGTAGTAGCCGTCCTCTTTGGTGACGTTGATGTCGCTAAAGCCCCCGATATTCACCGCAAAGCTCGCGCCGCTAAGCGGGATCTCTTGGCGCCAAAACTCCGCCTCAAGCGTGCCCGAAGCATTTGCGTCGGAGCTTTTGAAATCATCTGCGGTGATGAGTTGCACACTGTCTTTGCGAATGACGAATTTTAGTCCATCGTCAAATTTAAGCGTCTCTAGCGGTAGCTCCAGGCGCGGCGCGAAGCTAGGCGTGATACCACTTTGCGAGGCCTGCTTTTGCAAATTTGGATCAGTCGAAGTAACCGAGACGTCCAGTGCCCTATGTAGCGCAGGTTTGGCGCTCGCGCTTAGCACGAAATCATCGTGCCAATCAATTGAGCGATTGATATCAACGATCTTTTCGTGCAGAGTCCCGTCGTCGTCCCTATATCGCACGATCAGGCTTTCGATCGTAAGAGCGTCTGAAGGAAGCGCAAAGGTTTGCTGCGTGAAATTTTTAGGTGTGGGCGTATTTTGCGGCGCGGCGACAGAGCTTTGCGCCGGATTGGAATTTTGCGAAGCAGATTGCGCGTTTTGTTGCATAGTGGAGTTTTGCACCGTAGAATTTTGAGCTGTAGAATTCTGTGCCGCCTTAAAATTTTGCACCATTGTAGAATTTAACTCGCTTACTTCTGGCACGATCGGTAACTCATCAAGAGGCGGAAGCATCGTAACTGAATACTGCACAGAAGAGTTCAGCTCCGTCTTTATGACCTGCGAAGGAGCGCCGATGCCAGCTTTGGGCACAGAAGCTTTTTTTTCGGTCTGCGAGAGCTGTGCGCTCACGGCTTTTTTGGCGACGCTTGCTTTAATGCTGGAATTTGCTTCTGCGGCGCTTTTTTGCATTGCTGCGGTAGGGCTTTTAGATGTTTCAGGTTTCATTACAGCTTGCTTTTTAGCGTTTGGGCTTTGTGCACCTGTCTTTGGCTCTTTAATCGCCAAATCGGTAGAATTTTGCTCTTTTGCCGCGGTGATGCTAGGTTTCGTAGCGTTTGAATTTGCGCCATTTAAATTCTCTGCGTTTAAAAAAGCGCAGAGACCCAAAATTAGCAAAAAAATTTTTCTCATTTTTTAAGGTCCGGATCGAGCGAGCGACGCTCTAAATAAAGCTTTTGCAGCTCGGCGTTTTCCTCTTTTAGCCGCTCAACGTCGGTGAATAAAAACGCCTTTTCTTTTTGCAGCTGGCGCAGCACTTCAAACGATCGCTTGCCAAACAGCACGTCACCCACGAAGATGCCCGCAAAAACAACGCAGACGATCAGCGCAAGAGCTGCAAAAATCTGCTTAAGAGGTGAAAACGGATTGATAAAATTCAGCCGTTCTTTTAAATTTTTACGCTTCTTTGAAGCCTTTTTAGCGGCAGGATCTGCGTTCTGCGGCATAAAAGAAAATTCTTGCGCAGCAGGATTTATGCCTTGCGCCGCAAAGCCCGTGTCATTAAAGCCGCGCTCTACGCTCTGAGCCGCAAAACCCGCGTCGTTTGGGAAGTAGTTTTCTTTAGCGTATAACTCTGCATTCTTTAAATCGCCGCCCCCAATAAATTCCGCGCTGTAAAAGCCCGCGTCTGCTTGCGCGCTGCCTTCGTAGTTTCCGCTTGCAGCGGAGCTTTTACCACTTAAATTAGAGTTACCACTTGTGGCTTCAGAGGCAGAGCCTGTTTCGTCTACGCCGTGTGAGGTTCCGTTGCGATTTTTGCGGAAGCCAGCCCCTACCTCGCTAAAGCCTCCGCCAAAATTTTCATCGCTATAAAATTCTTCATCGTCAAAAAAATCGTCCTCGTCAAAGTCTGCGTCTGAATATCCGCCTTGCGTGTCTGTATAATCCGCTCCGTCCGCATAGGTGCGCTGCGCGCCGCCTTTTAAGCCCCGCTTGGACTTTTTTTTAAAAAACATTTTAAATTCGGTTTCCCAAAAACTCGTCCGTCTCGCGCTCGATCTCAAGCAGGCGATTGTATTTGGCGTTGCGTTCGCTTCTAGCGGTAGCGCCGGTTTTGATTTGGCCCGTATTCATCGCGACGGCGAAGTCCGCGATAAAGCTATCCT
>CAUUQJ010000159.1:0-4285 GCA_963547085.1 uncultured Campylobacter sp.
GCGGCGCGCGGATCGTTTTTATTAAACGCGTAAATTCCTACGGTGTCTAGGATGATATTAAATTTCGCAAAAACGGCGTTTTGGATGCGGCGCGTAAGAGCGTCGATCTGCGCCGCGGTCGTATCGCTTGCTACCTCGATGTGGATGCTGCCGACCATCTTGTCGGGCCCGTAGTCATGAAACATCAGATCATACGCGCCGATGACGCCCTCAAAACCGCGCACGACGTCGTAAATTTCATTCGTCAGCTCCAGGCTCGGGCGCGAGCCCAAAAGCTTACTGATCGTATCGCGTAGAATTTCATACGCCGTTTTAATTAGAAGCGCCGAAATTATCGCGCCCAGATACGCTTCCAAGCTCAGTCCGAAAATAAGCGAAATCAAAGCCGCTACGAGGGTGGCTAGCGATACGAGCGCATCGTATTTGGCGTCCACGCCGCTTGCGATGAGCGAGTCAGAATTTACGCGCTCGCCCGTCTTTTGCGTGTAGAGCCCCAGGCTAAATTTCGCCGCGACCGCCACGGCGATGATGGCGAGTGAAATTGCATTATAATTCGCCGCCTGCGGATGAATGATCTTTTTGATCGATTCGACGAGCGAGACGCCGCCGGTGTAGAGGATGATGACGGCGATTACGATCGCGCTTAGATACTCGATCCTGCCGTGTCCAAAGGGGTGCGCACGATCGGGCTGCTTGCTAGCAAGATGCACGCCCACGATCGTAATGACGGACGAAAGCGCGTCGCTTAGGTTATTTACGGCATCAAGTACGATCGCGATCGAGCCCGAGATCAGCCCCACGACGCCCTTAAATGCCGCTAAAATTACATTTGAAATGATACCGATCGCACCCGTGCGAATGATGATTTTATCCCTGCTATACGCCGCTTGAGGAACTTCCATTATCTCTCCTTTGAAATTTTACTCTAAGCCGCAATCGCTGCGCGTGTAGGTCAGATCGGCGATCTTTTCGCCGCTTTGCAGAAATTGTCGCACGCCTATGCGTTTTAGACCGCCCGCTTTCATCGTCGCGCAAACGTCCTTTTGCCTATCGGCGCGCAAAACTTTCTCAAAATTTTGCTTTATTTTAGGATCTACTTTATCCCAAATTATGTTTTTTAGGGTCATGGAAACTATAAATTTATCGCCTTCGCACGTAGCCGCGCCCAACTTTATATCTTCAGTCTCTGGGTGACTGCGCCCATTTACAGCGTCCGCCAAAAATTTGCAGCGCTCGGCATCTCCCCCAAGCACTGCGCTGCAGATAAATACGCCGAACAGGGCGAGTATAAATTTTTTCATTTTATCTCCTTATTTTATTTGAAATCTATCATATTCAAATTTTAAATCCAATCTATTTTTGAAATTTAAAGACTTATTTGCGCGACGCAAATCCGCGAGCCGCCAAAATTACTTGCGTTAAAATAGCGGCGTAAATTCCATAAATCACCGCTAGAAATTTTCTAAATCGCGGCAAAAATTCTTTAAATTCCGCGCGAAATTCTATGAGCGGAAATTTCGCGGCGGATCGCATATACTCGTTCAAAGCGGCGCGCGACGAGATCGTCCGCATCTTTTTTAACTCGCCGTTTAAGTTATAAATTTAACGCAGCTTTGAAAAGCTCCGACCAATCCGCGCCCGCCGTTTAAATTTATAAATTTAATGCAGTTCCGCGTTGAGTTTGATCGCACGCTTGCTAATGCTTGCCGTAATCTGCCCGCTTTGGCTGTTTTGTCGGAAGTGCAGACCGCTAAGCCCGGCAAGCTCAAGCCCTTTATAAATTTCACGATCGAACGCAAAGCCCGCATTTAGCGCTGCTAGCGCCTCGCGATCCTTTTGCGCGATGAAAACCTTCGTGCCCTCAAGTATCGCGATACCGGCATCCACGATGCAGCGATCGCCGAGCGGAATGCCCGTTACGGAGTTTGCGCCCAGCAGGCAGTGCTTGCCGATGCTCACGGCATTGCCGTTGGTGCCGCTTAGCACACCCAAAATCGACGCGCCGCCGCCTATGTCGCTGCCCTCGCCCACGATGACCGAGCTACTGACGCGCCCCTCGATCATAACGCTGCCGGTCGTGCCTGCGTTGAAATTCACATACGCAGCGCCCGGCATCACGGTCGTACCCGCAGCGATATGCGCACCCAAACGCACCTTTGCGTCATCTAAAATCCGAACGTTTTGCGGCGGTGCGACGTGGCTTAGATAGCGCGGAAATTTATCGACGCTGATGATACGCGGATAGCGGCCTTGCATTTTTAAAGAGATTTCGTTTTCTCGCAGCCACCAAAGCTCGATCGGACGGGCGTTCTCATCCCACGCGACATTCGGAAGCACGCCAAATGCGCCATCTAGATTGAGCGTGCGCGGCTCGCAGAGATTTAGCGAAAGCGCGTAAAGCTTGAGATAGACGCTCTCGACACTTTTTGGCGCGGCATCCTCAAAGATGAAGCTAGCACAAAAGCTCGCGCGCTCGTCCGATTTCATCGCCTCTTTAACCGCAAGCAGCACCTGCAGATTTTTGTGCGCGCCCTCTTTGGCGTCTGGCTGCAGAAATTTTAAAGCCTCGATCACCTTTTTTAGGGCTTTATGCGTTAGCGGAAGGACGCACTCACTACCGCTAAAATCCACGACCTCACCGCATTCGGTTAGAGCATGGATTAGCACTGCTGCGCTTGTTAGCCCATCTTTAAAATTTACGTGCGCGTAATTTGCGCTTAGGCTTTTATGCTCCTCCGCGCGCCCCTTAAATACGCGCCCGACCGCCCAGATCATCGGATCGCGATAGCCCTTTGCGGCGCGAACTTTATCTGCAAAAGCCTGAAGCTCGCTTAGGCATTTAATCTCTTTCATATTTAATCCTTAATCGCAAAATTGCGCGGGAGTATAACTAAATTTAATTTAAAAAGAATCAAATTTTGCCAAATTGATTCCTCCGCCATAAAATGCTTTTACTCGTAAATATCCACTTTTTCCTCTTCGTTAGCTATTTTTAAATATTGCTCAGCGAACTCACGCATTATCGTTGCGAATCTAGTAAAACCTTCCGCATCAAGGGCTTTGGCTTTTTCTTGGTTCCGCTTAGCAAGCTCTCGCTCTTCTCGCCCGTAAGTAAAAGTATGTATTCCGCGCTGATTAAAAAGCGCGAGCTTAAATTCAGAGCGCATTTTGTCGGCATCCCGCTCATCTAAGATATCGGCCACGGCTTTATGTATCCAAAGTCCGCCCGGATCAGCAGGCGCGTAGGTTAAAATTTGTCCAATATAGTGCCTAGCGACTCCTATATGCCCCGTCTCTTCGGTGATCCTTTTGGCTTCCTTGATCCACTCTTTAAATGTATTTTCGTCGAATTTTCCATCTTCTTTAACTCCCGGACAAAGTTTCCATTCATATAAAATATCGTAGGCATTTTGGGCCAGATAGCGTTTATTCTCATCTATTTCTTTAATACTGTCGCTTTTATCATACTTGGAACGAAAGGCGAGAGCAATCATATCGGCAAAGAATTGCGGATCGGAAGCGAGTTTTTTCTCGATTGCGGTAGGTAATTCTTCTGTAGAAAATCTTTTTAGCCAAGGAAAGAAATTAAATTCAATTTTAAGTAGCACGTCTTGATCAATCGTTTTTGATTTTTGAAGGCACTTAATTAGCTCAACTACATCATAGGCCACATAGCCATAGTCGGTAAGTTCTTGCTTACCGCTTTCGCTATTAAGAACAGAGATAAGCGAACGGACCGCTAAGGCTTCATTAATTTCGGCTTTATTTGTTCTGTGAGCAGCGCAGATAACGGCCGTACCTTCGCGCCCATACGTAAGCAATTTTTCGGTTGCTTCATTTAGATCGTTGCCTGATTCATAAGGATTAACTCTGACGTTTTTCCAGTACAGTGCCTCGTTATCTTCTCCTAAATGCTTAGAAACTATTTCCCATACCTCTTCATTGAAAGGTAAAAACAACAGAAATTTAGCGCGTTGCTCTAAAGACCAATCTTTTTGCATAATCATATCAGCCCAATCACTGCCGTTTTTATAAAATTTAATTCGCACATATCCGCTTAAAACCTGCTTTTCAACTTCATTATTTGAATCAAGAAATGTTGGCAATAGTTCATTTTCAATCAAGTCATATTCTATTTCGCCTAAAGCTCGACCTACATCAAACGGCGAAGCTACTTTTTTGGCAAAATTGATGCAGCTCATCAAACCTCCTCTGTCCAAAATTTCTTTTATGACGGAATTGCGTTTTTTAACGAGCCTTTCTATCTGCGTATCGCGGTCACCAT
>CAUUQJ010000160.1:0-4271 GCA_963547085.1 uncultured Campylobacter sp.
TGATCATCCCCTCTTTTCTTGCCTGAGTTACGAGATCTTGCATAATAAGCCTTTTTAAAATTTATCTCGAAGTGTAAAACGCTAATCAAACCAAAAAGAACGAAATTTTATCGTAACAAGAGGTTTATAAAATTTAAAATTTAAACCTCTGCGCTTATCCTTTCTATCTTGCTCCAAGCTAGCAGGTGCACGATGCTGGTTATTATCAAGGCAGCAAACGGCAGGAGCAGTTTAAATAATATGGCGGTGATAGTCAAAGCCGAGCTTGGGTCAATCTGCTGCTCGGAAAGAGCTAAAGCAATTACCGTTGCGTTACATAGTATGTTTAGTACGAAAAAGATGACGCAGAGCCACACATAAGTCCGAAAGGTACTCACGCCGCTTATGTGCGCCAAAGAGAAATTTATGCGAAACCACGATACGATCACATAGGCTGCAGCTGCGAGAAAAATCAGAATCCGCGTTATCTATCCGAAATGAGACTGATAAAAGTACATACACACGTAGTACAGACGCAGACCACTATGCAGTTGCGGTAAAGCGCTGCCGCTTTTGTGTCGCTAAGCGCTTCAATTTTATCAAGTGCTCGCAACCTAAAAAACACCGAGGCACAAATAAAAGCAATCAAAATTCCGCTAGCGATATAATTTGCTATCTTATTACTGCGAAATTCCGACCCGTCGGCGAAGATAAAGCCGATTACGATAAAAACCACGGGTAACATCGCCGAAAACAGATCAATGCCAGTGCTGATCATCCCCTCTTTTCTTGCCTGAGTTACGAGATCTTGCATAATAAGCCTTTTAAAAATTTATCCCGAAGTATACATAAATCGATGTAAAGCAGGAATTAAATAGCTAAATTTAAAATTTTTAAATTTCGTCGCGGCAAGCTTGCAAACTACGAAATTTCGGAATTCCAGGAATTCTACCAGAGCGAGAATAAAATTTCGTCGCGGGATTTAAAACGGAATTTTGATTATGGATTTGCGGGGTAGAATTCCACTGTGAAATTTCAAATCTCAAGCGATAGCATACTTTCATAGCACGCTTTGAAAGTCAGCAAGCCGCAGAAAATTCCGCTATGAGATTTCTGATCGGAATTCCCCGCGGCAAAATTTCACTATGGAATTTAGACCGGAATTCTAAGGCAAAACCTCGATATAAAATTTTAATCAGAATTTCAAGACGGCATTTCAAGACAAAATTCTGCGATTTAAATTTAGCTAAAGATAAAATCCCACGATTTAAAATTTCGCGGCGATTGATGAATTGCTTTGTCGCGCCGCTCGCGCCTACCTCACCTGCGCGCTGAAAATTTGCGTGATGCTGGGTATTTGCTCGCCTGCAACGTCGAATTCGGCCGTTTTGATCTGCACATCGTAAAGCGAGCTAAGCGCGGATTCGGTTAAAATTTCGTCGCTTTCGCCGTAGTCGTAGCTAAGATCGTTTCGCAAAATCAGCGTGCGATCGGCGACGGCTAGGGCGTGGTTAGGCTGGTGAGTGGTGAAAACTATGCTCGCATCGCTATTTGAGCGCAAATTTGCGATGAGGCTTAGCACGCGGTCTTGGTTTTTGATATCAAGCGCGCTGGCAGGCTCGTCCAAAAACAGCACGTCGCTGCCGCTAGCTAGAGCTCTAGCAAAGAGCACGAGCTGCCTCTGCCCGCCGCTAAGGGCGTTAAAGCTGCGCTTTTGCAGATGGGCGACGCCTAGCGTTTCCAGAGCGTCAAGGCAGATTTGAATATCCTTTTTGCCCGGTTTTGAAAAAAGCGAGATCTCGCGTACCCTGCCCATCAGTACGATGTCAAGTACGCTGTAATCAAACGCGACGTTAAAGCTCTGCGGCAAGAAAGCAAATTTTGCCTTGCGCACGATCTCGCCTTCTTTAGGCTGTAAAATCCCCATCATACACGACATTAGCGTGCTTTTGCCTTGCCCGTTTAAGCCCAAAATCGCTAATGTTTGAGAGCTGGCAAGCTTGAAGCTTAAGTTGCGAAAGCAGAATTTTTCCGCCTCGTAGTAAAAGCCAGCGTTTTTTACCTCAATTAGATTTTGCATTTTTGGCGCTCCTTTTTAGAAGTAGGGCAAAGATCGGGCTTCCTATGAGAGCGGATAGAATTCCTAAAGGAATTTCGGCGCTACTTAGCGAGCGAGATAGATCGTCGATTGCCAGCATAAAGATCGCTCCTGAGATGAAGCAGGCAGGCATTAGCTTCACGTGGTCGCTGCCCGCGATGAGCCTGGTGGCGTGCGGCACTACAAGACCTACCCAGCCGATATTTCCGCTGACGCTAACTTGTACGGCGATCAGAGCGGTGCAAAGCGCTAGGATCGTGCAGCGCAGAAATTTAACATCCACGCCTAGCACGCGCAAATCATCATCATTTAGGCTGAGTAGATTAAACCGCCATCTCAGCGCGATTAAGACTGCAGAAGCGGGCAGGGCGATCGCGCACATCAAAATTACTTTATCGTATCCTGCGCTTACGAAGCTTCCTAGTAGCCAAAAGACGATATTGGGCAGCACTTCCTCATCGTCTGCTAGATACTGCACTAAGCTCGTAAGTGCGGCAAATACGCCGTTAATGACTATACCTGCTAAAATGAGCGAAAAAATATCGGCGCGTGCCACGAATTTTGCCAAAAGATAGAGCAAAAATAGTGCCACAAGCCCGAAGCAAAATGCAAACCCCGCAAGCCATAAGCCGCTCAATCCTAGCAAGATACAAAGCGCGCCGCCGAATGCCGCTGCGGTGCTAACGCCTACGATGTGCGGGCCAACGAGCGGGTTTTTAAATACCGCCTGTAAGCTCAAACCCGCGATAGCAAGCGCTCCACCGCAAAGGCTGGAGAGTAGAATGCGCGGAATTCTAACATCCAGCATCACACTTTTGGCGGCTTCATCGCCGCCTCCGCTAAAGAGAATTTTAAGAATTTCTTCTAGTGGGATATGAAACTGCCCGCTAGCGAGTGAGATTAGCGCCAGCACTACCCAAAAAAGAAGCAGGATTAGGTTCAGCATTATTTTTGATATTTGACGCGGTAAAATTTCTCGTAGAATTCCTCTACTTTTTTATCAAAGTTTGCGTCCTTAAAATTTTGCGGATAAAGTTTCATCGCAAGCCATTCCTCACCAAGCGCCATCGCTTCGGCAGTCGGATGACCCCATGCTTTAACGAATTCGGGCATTAGATAAATTCTATCCTCTTTCACGGCGCTAAGACCTTTTAGCGCAGGGTTTGCCTTAAGTTCGGCAGGTACTTGAGGATAGCGGTTTTGCACTAAGATAATCTGCGGATTCCATGCCAAAATTTGCTCCGGCGAAACCTGCTTGTAGCCCTTTATATCTGCAGCGGCGACGTTCGTCGCACCCGCTCTTGCTAACATTACGCCAGTATATTTGCCGCTACCGTAGGTCGTAAGATCGGGATTTGCCATATAAACTCTAGGTCTTTTATCTACGATAAAATTGCTAAATTTAGCATTTAAATCAGCTTGTGATTTTTTAACGAAATCTATCAGCTCAGCGGCATCCTTTTCGTGATTGCTTAGTTCGCCTAGAATTTTAACCCCCTCGTAAAAGCCCTCATCGTAAGCAGCGAAGCTATCGCGCTCATCTTTAAAGGTCGGATTTAGTTTAGCTTTTTCCTCTTGTGCAGAGCTAAAAAACGAAATGCCTACGACTGGGATTTTTAACTCCTCCATTTTAGCGATGTATTCTTTAGGGAAGTAGTTGACCACTACGACCGCATCGGGCTTTAGACTAAGCAGAGCTTCGTAATTGACATCTTTGATATCGCCTGGATTAGGTAGGTTTTTAAAACTCGGTGCCAAACGATTATACTCTTTGCCTAGGCGCTGCTCCCAGCTTTTTAGGATGCCTACGACCTTATCTTGGGCGTTGATTTCGTTTAAGACATTGAGCGCTTCGTGGTGTAGCACGACGATACGATTTACTTGATCCGGAATTATGACCTTGCGACCGAGCTGATCGGTAATCGTGCGATCTGCAAAAGCCAGGCTAGCGCAAAGCGCTGCACCAAGAAGGATTGAGTGAAGTTTAAGCATTTTTTCTCCTTGAAAATTCCGCTAAAATATGCGGGGTTAGAATAGCGAAATTATAGCCGATCGGTATAAAATCCAGATAAATTTTTATATAAATTTCATTTTGTCGTGGGGGAATTTCAGATGCTTTCGTAGGGCAGAATTTTGTGATTTTACGCAAAATTTTGCTAGTAAAAATTTCCACCCGTCTCCTCTAGGCTCACAG
>CAUUQJ010000161.1:0-4269 GCA_963547085.1 uncultured Campylobacter sp.
TCCCGATCTTACTAAGCCTCCGTTTTACGCGTGGCGGGCGCTGCCGAAGGTGCATCACACGATGGGCGGCGTTAAAATCGACGTAGAAGCGAGAGTTTATGACACGAACGGCAAACCGATAGAGGGGCTTTTTGCCGCGGGCGAGGCGGTGGGCGGACCGCACGGAGCGAGCCGTCTTGGAAGCTGCGCGATACCTGATTGCTTGGTATTCGGCAGGATAGCGGGCGCAAATGCCGCAAATTTAGCTAAAAAGGAGAGAAAATGCTAAAAATTTTAAAAATTTTAGCGATCGCCTGTTTCGCTCTTTGCGTAGCATTTAGCGCAGACGGCGCGCTTGCGGACGCTGGTAAATTTAACAAACAAAACTATCCGATCAAATCTCATCACGACAAGCTAGGTTTTGACTGCAAAAACTGCCATAAAGAGGCCGATCCGAAGGATTATAAAGCTCTAAGCGCCGATGAGTGCCTAAGCTGTCACAAAAGCTATGACGCTCTAGCCGAGCGCAGCGGACATCTTGGATATGACGATAACGTCCACGCAAGCCCGCACTATCCGAAAATGGACTGCAACCTCTGCCACCGCTCGCACAAGCCGTCGCAGAACTACTGCGTGATGTGCCATTCGCAAGACTCGATGAAAAAAATATTGGTGCCGTAAGAAAGGAAGCGTTATGAAAAAAATATTTATAAAATTTTGTCTATTTTGCGTTTTCGCTTTCGTTATATTTTTCGGCGGCAATGCGCTTATCCACTCGACCGGCGACGATAAATTTTGCACCCTTTGCCACGAATGGATGGATCCTATGGTGCAGGCGTATCACAGAGATAAGCACGGCGGCGCGAACCGCAAGGGAGTAAAGGTAAAATGCGTGGACTGCCACCTGCCGCACGACAGCTATATCTCATACGTGTTTCAAAAGGGGCTAAACGGCTTTAACGAGGTTACGCATATGATGTTTAACGACGCGGATAAGATGGACTGGCAAGTGCATAGGCAAAACCGAACGAAATTCGTCTATGATAGCGGATGCATCAGCTGTCATGAAAGAATTTTAGACGTAAATTCCACCAATGCGAACATAAACGATATGCATAAAATTTACGCGGATTTTAAAGACAAAAAGGATAAACTAAGCTGCGTTAGCTGCCACAAAACGGTAGGGCATAAAAATTTAGGCAAAATCCTTTACGAGATCAAAAATCCGCCGGTGGGCAACTGGGACGATGAACCCAAAAAGGACGAGCCGAAAAAATAGAAAAACGGAGAGGCTTTGTGAAAGAGAATGTTTATAAAAATAATATTTTTGCAATATTCTCTTTCATCTTTCTTGCCTTGATGGCGGGAAATTATATGCTTAACCGCTCGTTCGTAAGAGAAATTTTAGTGCGCGAGCAGTTAAGCATCCTAAAAAGCTCGAGTGAGCGTATAGAAAAATGGCTCGAAAATAAAAAATCTAGCCTGCGCGCCGTAAACGAGCTCATATCTAAATACGACTCCGCAAAAGACGAGCAGATCATAACCGACATCTTAGATAAAAGCCAAGAGATCGCAAATTTTTCAAGCGTCTACGCAGGATACGAAAACAACATAACCGTCTCAAGCAGACTGTTTGACAGGCCGCAAAACTACTCTCCCGTGCTTCGTCCGTGGTATATCAACACGGTAAAAGAGGATAAAATTTACATCACCAAGCCCTATTCGGACGTGGGGCTTAAGGTGCCCGTCATCTCGATATGCAGCAGCATCAAGCAGGATGAGGCTCTAAAAGGCGTGCTGTGCGGCGTAATATCCTTTAGCGACATCAAAACTGAAATTTTAGATCTGCGGATCGAAAACGGATATCTGTTTTTGATCGACGAGAGCCTAAACGTGCTGCTGCACCCGATCGAAAGCGTCGAGCTATCTAAGATAAAATTTAACATAGAAAATTTGGATCTGAATAAAACGCAAGGCTACGAGATGGATGATGCGATCTTTACTTTTAGGCCGCTTGAGGGCTCAAAGCTCGTTTTAGTAGCCAAGACGCTAAAAAAGAACATCTACAACAAGATCAATGAGCAGTTCATCGTAAATTTAACGATCTACGTAATAAGCATATTTTTGTTTTTGATCCTTGCGTATTTTTACAACAAAAGGCTCGACCGCCAAACTAGACTGCTTGAGCAGACCAAGAGGGAGTATGAGATACTTCTGTTTCAGCAGACGAAGATGGCCGAGCTCGGTCAGATGATCGCCGCGCTCTCACACCAGTGGATACAGCCGCTCAACTCGCTCGGAATTTTTTTGGGCAATCTGGTGCAGTTTAAAAAGACGGGCAAGCTGAGCGATGAAATTTTTTACGACAACATCAACAGATCGCTAGCCAATATCGATTATATGAGCAAGACGATGGATACGTTTAAAAATTTTTACAAACTAGAGAGCAGGGTTCAAAATTTAAATATATGCGATGCGATCCGCGATACGATCTGCGTGCTCTTCCCCAGCAAGCGCACGGTTGATATAAAAGTAAGCGTGGCAAGAGGCGTGAGCCCGCTATGCGAAAACTACGCCAACGAGTTTAAGCAGATCATCTCCTGCCTGATCCAAAATTCCAAGCAGGCGCTACAAAACGCAAAAAATCAAAAACGAGGCAGGATCGTCGTAAATATCAGGCGCGACGCCACGCACTTCCTCATCAGGGTTATCGACAACGCAGACGGCATAGCCGTGCAAAGAGATAAAATTTTTACCCCTTTTTGTAGCACGAAGGGCAGCAGCGGGCTCGGGCTTTACGTCTCAAAGCTCATCGCAAACAAAAAATGCGGCGGCGATCTGAGCGTGGTAAATTTCAAAAATCCGACGATATTTATGCTAAAAATAGCCGTAAAGGTGGAAAATGATAAATGAAAGTATTTTAAAAAAGCTCGGAAATATCTCCGTCTTGCTCGTAGAGGACGACGAGAACACGAGGCTTGCTATCGCGCAGTCGCTTCAAATTTATTGCAAAAACATCCAAACTGCAAAGGGCGGCATGGAGGGGTTTGAGAAATTTTTTAAAGGCAAGTTCGACATCGTCGTGACCGATATAAATTTACCCAGCCTTAACGGGCTTGAGATGCTTGATGAGATCAAAAAGCGCGCTCCGCACGTCGCATCCATCATCATCACCTCCTACGATACGAGCGAAAATATGCTCGCCTCAATCGAGCTTGGCGCATACAACTACCTGCGAAAACCCTTTAAGATCGAGGAGCTGCAAACTACGATCCTGATGGCGACTAAGAGCTTATTTGAGAATAAAATTCGCATAAAAGGGCTTTATGAATACGACCTTTTAGACAAGAGCCTGTATAAAAACGGCGCGCCGATCGGTCTAACGAAGATCGAGGCCAAGCTCTTTTTTCTGCTCGCCAGCAATCTAGATAAGATCGTAAATTACGAGACGATCGAGAATTTCGTCTGGGGCGAAAAGCCGATGAGTAGCGAGGCGCTGCGAATGGTAGTAAAAAAGATCAGGCTAAAGACCGAAAACGATATGATCGAAAATTTCTCCGGCATAGGGTATAAAATTTCAAGTCTCTAGCCCGTGCCGCCGCTCTTGCGCGGACGCCGCTTCTGCGCAGACGTTGCTTGGGCATGCGGTAAAATTTCACCGCCTTTGCATGCATAAAATTCTATCGCGCTTTGATACATATCGAGATTTTCGTGCCCACGAACGATTATAGCGCCGTTTGCTAAGCCTTGAACGCGAATTAGCCGCATACGCGAGCTTGCGCCGCGCCTATTTGCGAGCAAGCGTTGAAATTTTATCTCTGAAGATAGATCGAAATTTTACAGAGCCTGCCCGCCGTTGAAATTTCATCGCGCCGAGGTACGCGTTCGCGAGTGAGCATTAAATTTTATCTCGCCCGCGGCTTGTTCGGGCCTGCGCCGCTAGGGTTTTAAAATTCCAAACCCTCTTTGCCGTTCTTGGGCTCGCGCCGCAAAGCGTTAATCTTCACGCCGCAAAGCGCCGATCCGCCCGCCGTCCTTGCGCTGCAAGAACTTCGGCTTAAAGCGTTTGCGATCTGCGCTTAAAGTGCGCAAAATTTTATTTTCAAAGCGGCGGAAGCGCTCGTCTCAAACCGCCCGTATATCGTGCTTATCGCTCGCCGCTGTGATAAAGCTTTAGAATTTTATTCGGTTTGCGAAGCATTTAAATTTTTAAGCAATAAATATGTAAAATTAGTGAAATTTGATAATTCCAAAGGAACTAAAAATGGCAAAAGTTATGAAAACGATGGA
>CAUUQJ010000162.1:0-4257 GCA_963547085.1 uncultured Campylobacter sp.
AATTCCTTCTCAAAATATGCTAGATACTCGCTTAAGATGTCGTACCTCTGGGTGCTTGTATCGGTTGGAATTTCAAAATTTGAACTCATTAGCTCTCGCACCTGCGCGCCGAGGCGCTTCAAATCCTTGCCGAAAAAGCTGTCCGTGCCGATCGTGATCTTAAAGCCGTTGTAATTTTTGGGATTGTGCGAGCCGGTGATCATTACGTTTGCGTCAAATTTATGCGTAAATACGCTAAAATAGCCCACCGGCGTCGGTAGCAAGCCGATATTATAAACCCGCAACCCGGCGAAATTTAGCCCGCTTACGAAATAGCCGAAAAGCTCGTCCGCGCTAAGACGGGCGTCGTATCCCACGCTAACGCGCTCAAGCCCTAAATTTGCGATATGTTTGCCAAGAGCAAAGCCGATCGCTTTTACGCTGCGCTCGTTTAACTCCTCGCCCACGATACCGCGAATATCGTATTCTCTAAAGATATCTTCGATCATAAAATTCCTTTAAATTTAAATCGCGGTATTTTATAAAAACTTGCTTAATATTTATATTATAAATGATAAAATCGCCGCTAAAATTCCAAAGGATTATTATGAAAAAATTTATTCTAGCAGCGATTTTAGCGGCTTTTGCTTTTGCGGGCGATTACGAGCTCGTAGGTAGCGTAAATACTTCGTTTAGAATTTTTGGCAAAGACGATCGCATCGAAGTCATCGCGGTTAAAGATCCTAAGGTTGATGGAGTGACCTGCTACGTCTCTTACGCCAAAAAAGGCGGTGCCAAAGAGATCATCGGCGTGGAGGAGGACCGCTCCGAAGCCTCTGTGTCGTGCGTACAGACAGCGCCTAAAATCATCATCAAAGAGGAGCTGAAAAAAGAGGATATTTTTGAAAAACGCAGCTCGTTAATTTTCAAAAAGACCCACGTAGTTAGGCTTTACGACGCGGTGCAGGGCTCGCTAATCTATTTGGTTTATTCGGATAAAGTGATCGACGGCTCGCCTAATAACTCGATCTCGGCGATCCCGTGCCACCAAGCCGTGGGCGACGTGTGCGAGCTCGCATATACCCAAGGCAAAAAATAATAAGAAAGAATTTCGCAAAGATAAAATTTTATCGCAGCGGAATTTTAAATTAGAAATTACGCGATGAGATGACGCACGAAATTTAATAGAATTTTGCCAAATTTCGCAGCATTTTATAAAATTTTATCCGCGCCGTTAAATTTCTGCACGAATGCCTAAGATGAGAATTTTACCGCTTTATCAAAGCATCTTAACGCATATTCGCGCTACTCTAGTAGGCGTGCGCTTGCAAGTCGTAAAATGAAAAATTAAGCAATTTTTGCTAAAATCTCGCGATTTTGAAAACCCTCGTAAATCTAAAGGAAATCAATGAAGACATTTTTCAGTATGGAGTGCGCGTCAGTGATGCTACTGATTTTGGCGCTAGCCTGTGCGATCGCCACTTTCGTAGAGACCGCTTACGGTACGGAAGTAGCTTGGGCGATGGTTTATTCTACTGCGTGGTTTGGCGCACTGATGGTTCTTTTGGGAATAAATTTAACCTACAATATCTATCGCTACCGCATGATTAAGCTTCGCACACTGCCTGCGCTAATCTTTCACGCAAGCTTTTTGTTTATGCTTGTTGGAGCGATTTTGACTAGATATTTCGGCTTTGAGGGCAATATCCATATAAGAGAGGGCGGCGAGAGCTCGATCGTAACGACCAAAGACGAGGTCGTTCAGCTTCTTACTTTAGGCAGTGACGGCGAGTTTATATCTGCTGACGAGAGCAAATTTTTAAACGGCGCAGGACGGATGAACTTCGATCTCAATCTAGACGTAGAGGGTAGGATCGCAAATTTAAAATTTAAAGAGCTCGTAGAACACGGCGAGCTAAAATGGGTGCAAGATCCGACCGGACAGGCTCCTGCGCGCGTGGAGCTATTATTTTCAAACAATGTCGGCAGCCAAAACGTCTCCTTGCAATCAGGCGAAAGCATGGATATAGGCGAGCTTAGTATCACTTTTAACGCAGAGCCTAAAAATAAGAATTTCATCTACATAAAATCCAAAGACGGCAAATTTTATCTAAACTCAAGCCTTGATATAAATGCCACTAAAATGGCTGATATGAGCACTGCGCCGCTTAAGAGAAACGAGGATAATCCGCTAGGCAATCTCTTGCTTTACAGCTTCGACGGAATAAATTTCGCCCCCGTTAGCTTGCTTAGCTCCGCGGTCGAGAAATTCGTCCCAGTCGATGCAAATTTACCGGGCGAGCCCGGCGTAGTAGCTACGCTAAGCTTTGCGGGGCAGAGTCGCGAAATCTACGTGCCTAGGGATTCGCATGGCGCTAGCTACAAGGTAGGGGATAAGAATTTCATCGTAGCCTTGGCACCAAAGATGCTTCATCTGCCTTTTAAAATCGCGCTTCGCGACTTTGTGATGGATCGCTATCCAGGCACCAATTCGCCCTCCGGATATAAAAGCGAAATCACGCTAAAAGACGGCAATACGAGCTTTGATTATGATATTTTTATGAATCATGTGCTCGATTACGGCGGATACCGATTTTTCCAAAGCTCATACGACACGGATGAGCGTGGCACCGTGCTTTCGGTCAATAAAGACCCCGGTAAAGTTCCAACTTACATCGGTTATTTTTTGCTTTGTGTAGGGATGTTTTTTAACTTTTTCAACCGGGGCTCGCGCTTTTTCAAGCTCTCGCGCTTAATTAGCGAAAATACGCATCTTGCTAGAGAAAAAGATGTAAATTCTAAAAATTCCGCGTCTAGCTCGGTGCCCGTAAGCTCCACAGAAAGCCCTGTATCAAAACGCACCAAAAAAACGCGACGCGGCACTAAAGGCGCAGCATTGGCATTAGTAGGCGCGTTGGCTTTGAGCTTGGCTGCATTGTATCCTAGCGTAGCAAATGCCGAACAAAACTCCACAGCACGAAATTCTACTTCGCAAAATTCTGTCTCAAACGCAGCTACAGAAAATTCCGCGCCGAATTCCGCCGCCGAAAATTCCAAGCAGAGCTCCGTTTCGCAAGAATCTGCAGCGGAACAAGACTCCATC
Organism: uncultured Campylobacter sp.; assembly: GCA_963547085.1. GTDB lineage: Bacteria > Campylobacterota > Campylobacteria > Campylobacterales > Campylobacteraceae > Campylobacter_B. The sequence goes on from CAUUQJ010000162.1 coordinate 3,083, forward strand.
CCGCCGTATAATTTTTCTACTATGGGAGGCGAGCTAGCCGTACCGAAATTCGATCCTAAATTTAGCGAAGATCTAGCGAGCCTCGTAATTCAGGGCTTTGATGGGCGAATGGAGCCTTTTGATACCGTTTCTAGGGAGCTTTTAAATAAAATTTACCGCGCCGACGACTACAAGGCGCCAAATGGCGAAATTTTAAACCATAACGCCGCTGCGCTTTCGTTTATGCTAAATCAAAGCTACTGGAGGCGTGCGCCAATCATCAAGGTTAGCGAGCCGGGGCTTAAGAAAATTCTAGGTATGGATGAGAAGCAAAGCCACGCCAGTATGATGGATTTTTTTGAATTTAAAGGCGGCGAGAGCTACTACAAGCTCGATAAAATGGTCGAGGAGATCAACCGAAAGCCTTTAGGCAATCGCGGTGTGCTAGATAAAGAGATCATCAAGGTAAATGAGCGCGTAAACGTCTTTTACTCGGCGTTTATGGGGGATTATTTTAGAATTATTCCGGTTAAGAACGCTAAAAATAACGAGTGGCTTTCGCCGCTATATCTAGGCGATGCGCTGGATCAAAACGAATCTGCTGAAGTTAAAAAGATGATGGGAATATTCGTTTCGTCCGTGGTCTATGCCCAAGAAAGCGGGGATTGGAGCGGCGCAGAAAAAATGCTAAGCTACGTCAAAAAATACCAGGCACAAAACGGCGCAAACCTAATGCCTAGCGAGAGCGCGATAAAATATGAAATTTTATTTAATAAGGCTAAAATTTTTTCTCGCCTCTTTCCGATCTACACTATCTCGGGATTTTTGCTTCTGATCTTTATCTTTTTGCGGATGATGAAGCCCGCTCTTCGCCTAGGCGGCGCATTTAAGCTCGTTTATATCGTAAATATCATCGCCTTCATCGCGCATACTGCAGGTCTTGCGCTACGCGGCTACGTCTCGGGGCACGCGCCGTGGAGCAACTCCTACGAATCACTCATCTATATCGCGTGGGCGCTGTCGCTAAGCGGAATATTTTTCTCGCGCAAATCTGCTATTTCGCTGGCGCTAACGTCAATAATGGCGGGCATAACGCTGATGGTTGCGCATCTTAGCGACATCGATCCGCAAATCACCAATCTCCAGCCGGTTCTAAAATCGCACTGGCTTACGATCCACGTCTCGGTAATCACCGC
>CAUUQJ010000163.1:0-4254 GCA_963547085.1 uncultured Campylobacter sp.
TCTGCGCTACGACGCCTTGCAAAAACTCCTTTTTCAAAAACTCGCCCAGATGCACATCCGAGATGACGGCAAAATTTAGCTCGCGAGCTAAGCTTTTGATTTTTATTTCGCGCTCGGTGATTTTTGGAATTTTTAGTGCATTATAAAGCCCCTTAAAAATATAGCTAAACGCCATTATTACAAAGGTTACGTCTATAAAGGTTTTTAAAAATTTCCGCCTGTTTTGGCTAAATTTAACCACATGCGCGGCTGCGCTTAGCACATCGTAAGCGAGGCAGATAAAAAAGAGCGAAAAGGACGCCGCCATGCAAAATACACAAGCTTTATAGAGCAGCTCGTTTTTAAAGCTTCCATTAAGCCCAAAACCCGCAAAAAATATTGCATCTAAAATTGCTAAAGCTACGCAAAGTAAGCTCAAGGCGGGGCGAAAGATCACGAAATTTTTATATGGCGCAAAGCGCGCGCTGATCGATCTGTAGATGTAAAGATTAAAAAACAGAAATAAAACCGTGCCGACGATCGGGAAAATATAGGCGCTTTTCAAACTCTAGCCTTGGATATACTCGTCCAGCTTATCTTTATCAAAGCCCGTGATTTCTTGCTTATCGTCTAAAATTAGCGCGCCGCTCTTTTTAAATTTAGTGATGGTGCGCGAGAAGGTCTCGGGAGTGACATTTAGAATTTTGGCTATTCTGGTGTATTTCGTGCTCATAAAAATATCGAAATTCTCGCTGATAAACTTAGCGATCTTGCCGTCGCAGTTAAGCACGACTTGATTATCAAAGACTGCATTTAGCGCTCGGATCTTCTCAGACATCGATTTTAAAAGCTCCAGGCAAATCTTTGGATCGCTCATAAACTCGTTTTTAAATTTTTCATAATCGATCTTTAGCACCTCGCCGTTTGTCGAAAACACGCCGCTTGCAGGATAGCTCGTCTCTTCGAAATTTACCATCTCCGCCACGAGCGAGATGGGGCGGATCTCGCGCATATGGATCTCACGCCCCTTTGCGGAGGTTTTATAGATTTTTAAAATTCCTTTTAGAAGGATTAATAGATACTGCGAGCGCTCGCCCTCGAAAAATAAAATTTCGCCCTTTTTGTAGCTTTTATGGATGCTAATCTGCTCCAAACGATTGATTTGCGCTGCGCTTAGAGCTTTGAAATAAGGAATTCTCTCAAGCATCGCCGTAACCTATTTTTTAAGCAGGTCTCTTATCTCGGTAAGAAGTTTAATCTCTTCGCTAGGCTCGGCAGGCGCAGCTGGCTCCGGCGCAGGTTCGACGGGCTTTTTAAGCTTATTGATCGCCTTGATCGCGCAGAATATACAAAACGCGATGATGATAAAATCGACCGTTACCTGTATAAACGAGCCGTAGTTTATCGTAACGGCTGGGGTCTGCCCCACCGCTTCTTTTAGCACGATCTTAAGATCGGTAAAATTCATGCCTCCCGTAAGAAGTCCTAAAACCGGCATCATGATGTCGCTTACGAGCGAGGTTACGATCTTACCGAAAGCTCCGCCGATGACGACGCCCACCGCCATATCGATAACGTTGCCTTTCATCGCAAATTCTTTGAATTCCTGAATGAAACTCATATTGTCTCCTTAAATAAAATGCGCCGATATTAGCCTATTTTTGCTTTGTTTTTGCTTTTTATTAGGAAGTAAAAAGTATAATCCCAGCTTAAATTTAAACCCAAAGGACCTAAATTGTATCGCTTCGCTCCGTCGCCCACCGGCGATATGCATATCGGAAATTTACGCGCGGCTATTTTTAACTACATCTGCTCACTGCAGGATAAAAGCGGCTTTATTTTGCGTATCGAGGATACCGACACTGCGCGCAATATCGAAGGCAAAGATCAAGAGATCATCGAAATTTTAAAGCGCTTCGGCATCTCATGGCAGAGCCTGTAATATCAAAGCAAAAATTTAAAATTTCATCAGCAGTTCGCAGCCAAGCTGCTCGCCGAGAAAAAGGCGTTTTGCTGTTTTTGTAGCGAGGAGGAGCTTGAGGCGAAAAAGCAAGCCGCCAAGGACGCGGGAGAGGCGTACCGCTACGACGGGCACTGCGAGCATTTAAGCGACGAAGAGGTGCTTAGCTGCGGCAAGCCCTTTACTATCCGCCTTAAAAAACCTGATCACGCGCTGGAATTTACCGACGCGATCAAGGGGCGTATAGCATTTGAGCCGCAGAACATCGATAGCTTCGTCATCATGCGCGCGGACAAGACGCCAACTTATAACTTCGCCTGCGCCTGCGACGATATGATGCAGGGCGTGAGCTTCGTAATCCGCGGCGAGGATCACGTCTCAAACACTCCAAAGCAAAACTGGATCCGCCAAAGCCTCGGCTACGACGGCGAGATCAAATACGCGCACCTGCCGATCATATTAAATTCCGAAGGCAAAAAGATGAGCAAGCGCGAGGATAGCTCCTCGGTAAAATGGCTGCTTCAAAGCGGCTACCTGCCCGAGGCGATCGCGAACTATCTGATCCTACTGGGCAACAAAACGCCGCGCGAGGTCTTTAGTATGGATGAAGCGGTGGAGTTTTTCGATATCGCTAAAATTTCAAAAAGCCCGGCGAAATTTGACGAGGATAAGCTCGCCTTTATAAACCGAGAACATATCAAAAGAGCGAGCGAGCAGCGCCTGGCTGAGCTTTTTGAGCTTGAGCCGAAATTTGCACCTTTGATAAAATTTTACACTCAAGAAGCTAGCCTTATCCCACAGATCAAAGAGAAGATCGTAGCGATCTACGGCGCGAAAGATATCCCGCAGGAGTGGGCGGCGCAGGCGCAGGCGCTGCGAGAGGCGATCTTAAATTTATTAAGCTCAAACGGCACTCCAATGGAATTTAATGATTTCAAAGCGGCGCTTTCGCAGGCTACAAATTTAAAAGGCAAGAGCTTGTTTATGCCGCTTAGGTTTTTACTAACTGGCGCGCCTCACGGTCCGGAGCTTAGCGAGCTGTATACGCTGATCCGCGCCGATCTGAAGGAGATCGTATGCTAACAAACAGCCTGATCTACGGCGCGCTCATCACTCTGCACTACGCGCTGCAAGCCTATATGATCGTGATCTTTATCGCCTGCGTTTTGAGCTTCATCCGCCCAAATCCGTTCGGTAAATTTTATAAAATCTTCCGCGTCATCTCTGCGCTTACGGAGCCCGCGTTCGCGCTGGTGCGCCGCTATCTGCCTACGACTTTCGGCGGGTTTGATCTTTCGCCGCTTCTTATCCTACTCGTGCTTAATTTCTTTGACAGCGCGATAATCTATATCATCAATAGGACGGTCATTTGAAAATATTTCTGAAATTTAGCCTTGTTTTGGGACTGCTGTGCGCCGCAAGTAGCGGTAAAATTTTAAGCTACGAACAGATCAAAGACGAACCGAAATCCCTAGCCAAGGACTATTACATCTATCGCCTAATAGATGAGACGAAATACAACAAAGCGGAGATTAGAGCTTTAAAACAGAGTATCTTTCGCTACAAGGGCAAGCTAAAAGATAAGCTCGATAGAATTTTCGGCGTCGCCAAAGCCCCTAAGCGTCCGGATCGCTGCGCAGGCGTTACCTCCGCCAATATTTTAGATGCAAATTTAACCTGCAAAAAGGCGCGCTCATATCCAAATTTCATCGCCAAGCTAAGTCCGTCCGTGCGCGAGACGCTCGCTTCGCAACTAGAGAGTCACCAAGACGTGGCAAGTAGAAACGCTGTAAATTTACTGCGCGGATTTAACGACGAAAATCCGAGCGAATATTTTATGCAGAGCCGCAATGCGCAAAACTACTTTTTATATTACGACTACTTAAAAGGCGCGGGCAAGGACGCTCTGATCGATATCGACGCCGACGCAGCCTTCGTAAGCGAACTGGCTTCGCAAAAAGGCTTCAAAGCGGTTCTCAACGACGCGCTAATCAACCGCAAATACCCGCGCCTGCGCCGCTCGCTTACGGGCGTCAATCCGTCGGCCGTAGAAAAGGACGTAGCGTTTATGCTAGGCGTAAATGCCGTCATGCAGGGCGATGAAGGGGCTGCGCTTGCGTTTTTTAGCCGTGCGGCGGCGAGCTTTGAGCGAGCCCACGACGTGCACAACGCGAAATTTTGGACCTATCTGCTAAGCGGAGATCAAAACGTCTTAAAAGAGTTAGCCAAAAGCGAATACTACAGCCTCTACGCGCTGTATGCCAAAGAGGTCTTGGGAAATAAAAATTTAAACATAATCATCCCAAATCCCGCTA
>CAUUQJ010000164.1:0-4231 GCA_963547085.1 uncultured Campylobacter sp.
CACGCCTAAACGGCTTATAAAATTTAAGGAGAAAATTTGGCTAAAGCTTTAAAAACCTTCATAGCCGCAGTTCTGGGTTTGCTCTTTTGTGTAAAGGTACTGCCGATTTTGGCGGTATTTTTTGCGTTTAATTCTTTCTTTGATAAAGATGATATGGAGCTGGATAAAGCCCCGTTAATGCAAAATTACGAGCAAAATCGCGAGAAATTTTTGGATCTGTTAGCTTTTGCCGATCGCAACTTCCCTAAAAATTCGCGCGTCATGATCGAAAGTGCCTACGGCGATGAGTATATTTGGATCTATATGGACGGCAATAAGACGAAATTTTACTCAAATTCTATTTTCAAAGATAATGCGCCGAGCATAGGCGAGGGGTTAAAGCTCATTGGCTGGGACAAAAAGACGTTCGGGGAGCTAAAGTCAAAGCTCGCAGCGATAAACGCTAGAACCATCGTGCTAAATAGAAGCGGCGATAATCGAGTACCTTGGGCGAGCATCACCTATAGTTATATGGAGCACTTTGCCGATAGCTATGAGTTTTATGTTCTCAATAGTCCAAAACTCGCCGAGCTATATGCCAAGGGCTGCTCGAGAAAATTTCAAAGCGACGGTGTAGTATTTTTATATGCAATTGAAATATCAGATTATAGAGTGCTTTGTAAGAGTGACGACGACAATAAAAGTGTCTTGATCAAAGAGAGCGATCGATAAGGCGTTGCGAGATTGCACGGATAAATTTAATCTCTCGAGCCCGCGTTAAGCTTAGCGGTAAATTTTACAATCCGCGCCGAATTCCAAGCAGTCGCGAAAGACAAAACTCCGCGCTAAATTTTATCCAGCCGTGCAAGCGCGCAAGGTAGATTTTGCATAAAATTCTACACAGAATTTCTTGCAAAATTTTAACCGATTGTGTGAGATAAAATTCTAGCCGGCTGCGCGCCGCAAAGCTTGAAGCATAGAATTTAAAGCCTCGCTGCCGCAAAAACAAAGTCCACATTAAAATTTTACGAGATAAAATTTTGCTGCAAAATTCCAGGCGCCGAATTTAATATCGTAAAATTTGAGCGCCAAATTTTACGTTGTAAAACCTCGCGTATTTTTCAAACGGCTAAATTCGCTTCTAAATTCTATGCGCTCAAATTTCGCACCGCTGCTCCGCAATCGCTGCTCGCGAACGCCTAAAGCCTTAAATTCTACATACTAAATTCCGCGCCGTAAAATTTAGCGCAGTTAGCGACCCGCGCGCTGTTTGGGAGCCGCCGCAATAAAATTCCGCACTAAAGCATAGCGGGCGCAACGGCATGAGCGTAGCCTTAAAACGTCGCGCTAAAATTTCGCAGTCTTTCACGACGGGTGCTTGCTTTTTAGCCCTAGCCCTAAGCGCGTACCGTAAAATTTAGCGCCATAAATTTTATTTCGCTCGCAAAGATCCGTCCCTTTAAAATTGTCAAAATTTAGCCATTTTTCGCTACACTTGCTAAAATTTTAAAAACGATTAAAGAGAGATTATGGACAGAATTGTAGAGATCGAAAAGATGCAGCTCGATGAGAGCGTGGAGAGCTCCCTGCGCCCATCGAGCTTCGAGGATTACGTGGGGCAGGAGAAAATCAAATCAAACCTCGCTATCGCGATCGCCGCGGCGAAAAAGCGCGCCGACGTGCTTGATCACGTGCTTTTCTACGGGCCGCCCGGGCTCGGCAAAACCACGCTGGCGCATATCATCGCCGCTCAGATGGGCGCCGCTATCAAGGTCACCGCCGCGCCGATGATCGAAAAGGCGGGCGATCTGGCGGCGATTTTGACGAACCTGCAAAGCGGCGACGTGCTTTTCATCGACGAGATCCACCGCCTAAGCCCCGCGATCGAGGAGGTGCTGTATTCGGCGATGGAGGACTTCCGCCTCGACATCATCATCGGCTCCGGGCCCGCCGCGCAGACCATCAAGATCGACATTCCGCACTTCACGCTCATCGGCGCCACGACGCGCGCAGGTATGATCTCCGCGCCGCTGCGGGATCGCTTCGGCATGCAGTTTCGCTTGCAGTTTTACACGCACGCCGAGCTTGCGCGGATAGTGCAGATCGCTTCTGTTAAACTCGGGAAGGAGAGCGCGGCCGACGCCAGTGCCGAGATCGCGCGTCGCTCCCGCGGCACTCCGCGTATTGCGCTGAGGCTACTGCGCCGCATACGCGATTTTGCCGAGGTGCGCGACGAGGGCGCTATTTCGCACGATCGAGCGCGCGAAGGGCTTGAGGCGCTGGGCGTGGACGAGCAGGGCTTTGACGAGATGGATATAAAATATTTGGAAATTTTATTTGACGCCAAGCGCCGTGCCTTGGGGCTTAGCACGATCGCGGCGGCGCTTAGCGAGGACGAGGGCACGATCGAGGACGTCATCGAGCCCTATCTGCTCGCCAACGGCTACATCGAAAAGACCGCCAAAGGTCGCATCGCAACCGATAAGGCGCGCGAGGCGTTCGGTCGCGTGCTAAAGACTGCGGAGAGAAATCTGTTTGAGGAGTAGGGCGGATGAAATTTTATACTTCACGGCGCTGAGCCATAGCTACGCAGGTGGAAACCCTACCGTGGCGATTTCGTATATTTGGTCTTTGAATTTTGCTTGGTTTTAAAGCTTCTTCAGATTTAAAATTTAAAGCGGGAGATTTTGTAAATTTAGAGCAAATTTATTATCGGCTCAATAAAATATCCAAAAGAATATGAAGGGAAATTTTATGAAATTCACAACAAAATATATAAAAAGGCTCTTATATTATTTTTTATGATGTATTTTATAGGCGTGTTTTTATCAGGGGAGTTTCGCATCCGCCGGCACAGGCGGCTGCATAGGCTGCTATGGTTTGCTTTTTGTCCTGTGCGGGATGCTTCTTACTATTTATAGAACGGATACGGCGCCCAAACAATTGAATGAGCTTGAGATAGATGCCGGAATTTTAAGAAACGTTTATTATAATTTTCGCGAAAGCGACGGACGAATACATATAGAACTAGAAAACGGCAAGAAAAAGGTTTATGAAATAAGCAAAAGCGATAGCGATATTTACGAAAAGCTAAAAGGGCAAAAAATCAAAATTTACGGCGAGCCGAGCCCAGATATATTAGGTAATAATGAAATTTTACAGCTTGAAGATAAAGATGGAAAAATATATAAGGAATATAATTTCGATCATAGATTGTTAAGACCATATTTGATGACCACACAGTTTAAATTCTTTTTAAAAGGGGTAGTTTTTCTACTTTTATTGATATTTTTTATAAATTTTTCAGATAGAAATTTGATTAAAAACAATCCAGAAGAAGGAGTAAAAGATGAGTAACGGATTGGGTATTATTAGAGATGCGCTTTCACATGGTCTCGCTAATGCGGCTGCAGCGCAAGCTGGAGCCTAGCGGGCCTTAGTGTGTCCATAGCGAAAAATAATCTTCCAACCATAAGTTAATAGTCTATCTGCGCGTCCGCTGAGCTTGTTTTTTATATAAATCCGCCATCTATCTACCTCTTATAGATTTTTCACTTACTTATATGTTTGAGGGTAACATTGATTTCTAAAAGCAAACACTCTGCCGTTGTTCACTTCTCGCTCCATTCTAATACTATCGCCCACCAATCGCCGCTAACTACCGTATTGATTTTAATTTCACCTTTTGCAGTTTGCCCGCTAACTCCCACCTAGTCATATACGCCGTGCAGCTCGTGCACAAACGCGCACTATTTTTTTGATATCGATCGTTCATGCGCTGTACCGAATATGTCGCGGTATGCCACTTGCCGTATGCGCGGGAACGCCGCTCGTAAATTCTATGAAATTTTAAAATTTAATCAAAATCTGATAAAAAAATTTATAAAATAGCTCATCAAATTTCAAAAGGATAAAATTTGCCGACGCCAAAAGACAATGCCGCAAGCTGCAACGAAGACCTGGCTGAAAAGATAGCTCAAAATAATGCCGAGAATAATGCCAAAAGCGAGGCTCAAAATTTCACCGAAAATCAGACCGTAAATAACGCTGAAGGCAAAATCGAAGCCGCCGTCGAAGCCGAAGCGACCGTCAAAAACAAAAACACAAACAAAAACAAAACCGCTGCCGAAAATCAAAGCAAAAACCGGACCGCAACCGACAAAGCTTCATCTGCCGGTGCGGCTGCGCTTAGCGACGCTGCCGAAGCCAATGAAACCTTCTCGGCTAATGCTTCCGCGCTAGGCGCCGCCGC
>CAUUQJ010000165.1:0-4228 GCA_963547085.1 uncultured Campylobacter sp.
TAAATTTTAAATTTAGCTCCACGCGCGCGTTCAAATCACCCTTCTCAAAAGCGTTTAGCCCCTCAAAAAGCACTAAAATCCGCTCTTTTATCGCGCTCAAAAACTCCGCTTCGCTTGAAATTTTAAAATCTGCATTTACGAGATATTTTGATTTATCGCCCGCTTGTCTCGCAGCCCCGAGATGTCCCGCTGCTTCAGGATGGCACGTGGCGGAATTTTTAGCACCAGAAGAAGCAAAACTTCCCGCTTGCATATCCTGTGCGGCAGAATTGCGAAGCTGCGGCGTGGCGAGCTCATCGTCTCGCACCCTATGCGTCGTAAAATTCTGTGGCTGCGAAACGAAATTTTGCTGCTGCGCGGCAACATTGCGGATATTTAGCGCGGCGGAATTTTGAGCTTGAAGCGACGCTAAATCCTGCTTTTTAGAATGCGCCGTACCGAAATAATCGTCAGCTTCATTTTCTTTGAAATCAGAGCCAGACCCAAAATCGTCATTGCGAAGTTCCTTAAAATGCGCGCCTAAAATACGAGGCGTCAAATCTTGCTCACTTTGGGAGTCGTCATCCGTAGAATGTAGCGCTAATTCAAAATCTTTACTTTCGGCAGAGCTTTGCGCCATGTTTGCGTCCCTGCTTTGCGGCGAAGCAAACCCATTCATATCGCTGCCTAGACTATCGTAAATTTCGCCTGCGATGCCCGATAAATCACGAAAGCTTTCGTCAAATTTCACGGCAGAGCTTTTTGAAATTTCATCGTTTGTTAAGGTAGTATTTGCGGAATTTTTGCTACTTGCAGAAGTGGAATTTATAAAATTTTCTCCATTTAAAGAGACGGAGGTCGCAGAATTTTGACCGCCTGTAAGATCAGAGTTTTTAAAATTCTCCCCGCTGGAAAAAGTAAAATTTTCATCTTTTACGGCAGATTTTTTTAAAGTAGCGTCCGCTGCAAATTCCACGCTGCTAGGCGCAGAGCTCTTACTCGCCATGGGATTTGAATGATCGAAGGCGGAATTTAAAGCGTCCGATGAAACAAAGCGCGAAGTGGAATTTTTAGTATCCAAGGAAGTAAAATTTTGCGCGTTTGATGAAGCGATATCCGGTGCAGATGTGGAATTTAAGGCGCCAGATGCAATGGGATCTTGCGCAAAAGAAGCGGGGCTTAAAGCATCCTGCGAAGCCTGCGCTCCTGCTTCAGTGCTGTTTGCATTCATAGCCCCCTCTTGCTGCGCCGCCAAATCTTGCGCGCGCTTTTGTGCTTTCATCTCATTGACTGCTTCGATGATATCTTCTAGTTCATTTTCATACATCAATTAGCCACCTCTTAAATTCTGCTTGTTTACGCGCATCGACGCTCAAAAAGCGCTCCAGCATCGCCATATTGACGCCCGAGCTTACTCTATGATTCAAATTTAGCCGCGCAAAAAGCACCGCCGCATCGCCATCTTGCGGATTATCGCGTAAAATACCGCGGCAAATCCGCATTGCGCCGTAGATATCGCCTTTTTTCTCAAGCTCCATAGCGTATGCTAGCGCACCATTCAAAGCTGGCTCCTAAGCCTTGCTTGCGTAATCTGCGATGATCGAGCCGATCTCTGCGGTCGAGCAAATTTCTTTGGCATCGTACTGCGCGATGTCCTTGGTGCGGTATCCGTCGCGAAGCACGGCTCGTACGGCACTTTCGATCGCAGCTGCGGCCTCATTTTCGCCGAATGCGTATTTTAGCATCATCGCAGCGCTTAAGATCGTAGCGATCGGGTTTGCGATGCCCTGCCCCGCGATGTCGGGCGCGCTGCCGTGAATCGGCTCGTAAATTCCTACCTTGCCGCCGATACTCGCACTCGGAAGCAGTCCGATCGAGCCGCAGATCATGCTTGCTTCGTCGCTTAAAATATCGCCGAATAAATTCTCCGTCAAAATCACGTCAAACTGCGCGGGTGCTCGCACGAGCTGCATTGCGGCGTTATCTACGTACATAAACTCCAAATTTATCCCCTCGTAATTTTTGGCTAGCTCACTTACGACCTCGCGCCACAGCTGGCTTGTTTCAAGCACGTTGGCTTTATCCACGAGCGTTATCTTTTTATTTCGTAAAAGTGCGGCCTCAAACGCGACCTTAGCCACGCGCTCAATCTCGGCGGCGTTGTAACACATCGTATTTAGCGCATCCTTTTCGTTTTTTGCGCGCGGCTGCCCGAAATAAATCCCGCCCGTAAGCTCGCGCACCACCATTATATCGACGCCTTTGATGATCTCCGGCTTTAGCGTCGAAGCGTTTATCAGCTCATCAAAAATCATCGCAGGACGCAGATTTGCAAAAGCTCCAAGCTCTTTGCGGATTTTAAGCAGTCCGCTTTCGGGGCGCAGTTCGCGCGGCAGACCGTCCCATTTCGCGCCGCCGATCGCACCAAAAAGCACCGCGTCGCTCGATTTAGCGGCATTTAGCGTCTCATCTGGAAGCGGAACGCCCATAATGTCAATCGCCGCGCCGCCCATCAAGCGATAGTCAAAATTTAGCTCAAAATTAAATTTATGGCTTACGGCATCGAGCACCTTGATCGCTTCTTCGATGATCTCAGGACCGATTCCGTCGCCTTTTATCACGCATACGTCGTATTTTTTCATCCAAATTCCTTACAAGTTTATCTTTGTTTTTGCGTAATTTATCGCCCCGCCCGCGTCGAGTAGCTTTTGCATAAACTCGGGGATTGCGCCGAATTTATACTCAGTTTTTTGAGTTAAATTTTTAATTACGCCGCCCTTTAGATCGATGCTAAGCTCGTCGCCTTGAGCGATCTTATCCGTCTCATCGCATTCGAGGATCAAAAAGCCGGTGTTGAAGCTGTTTCGATAAAAAATCCTAGCGAAGTTTTTTGCGATCACGCATGAAATTCCGGCGGCCTTAAGCGCCATCGGAGCGTGCTCTCGCGAGCTGCCGCAACCGAAATTTTTCCCCGCTACGATGATATCGCCACGAGCTATTTTGGACGAAAAATCCCTGTCAGCATCCTCCATGATGTGCGTCGCAAGCACCGCTGCGTCGGAGGTATTTAGGTAGCGTGCCGCGATAATAATGTCGGTGTCGATATCATCGCCAAATTTCCATACTTTTGCCATATTTCCGCCTTAAATTTTAAAATAGATGCGCGATTTTACCGACAAATTTATTAAAATCCGCTCAATCGCTCCGATATGAGGGCGGAATTCCTCGCTTAGAATTTAGGGCTAAATTTAAACGCCAAAGCGCAGAGATAGGAAGTGCGGAGGCGTTAAATTTTAAAGCGACAGCGCAAAGGAAGCGGATTTTTTGGCGCGCTAATTTTCGTCTTGCAAGTACGAAATTTTAGCGGGCAATCTTAAATTTAGCTAAAAATATAACCTAAATTTTAAAATTTGGCCTAATTTCTAGAATTTCAAAAATTATTGAATTTAGATAGTTTGCGCCGTATATAAGCGAAAATAAAGAGCGTTTCGGTATAATCCGATTTTCCAAAACCAAATACACAACGACACAAGGAGATTTTATGGCGAGCCCAAAAGACGCCTTAACGCCCATCGAGCAGTTCTTCGACGAAAATCAAAAAAGCTACATAACCTACGAAAGACTGATAAAATTTTTCGACAAAGCCCCCACCGCGACGGCCGTTAAGAAGGTCGAAGCGCTTACGAAAAAATTCGACGTCGAGCTGATCTCCGCCGCAGAAATCTCTAAAATCAAAAATTTAGAGGACGCAAAACTCAAAGAAGCGACGCAAAAAAAGCTGCTGGACGAGGGCTGGGACGAGGAGTTTGACCTATCCAGCGACGTCGAGCTTTTGGAGTGGAGTCGCTCTGACAGCCCCGTGCGGATGTATCTGCGCGAAATGGGGCAGATCCCGCTACTTAGCAAGGAGGAGGAGATCGAGATCAGTAAAAAAATCGAGCTCGGCGAGGACATCATCATCGACGCGTTTTGCTCGGTGCCGTACTTAATAGACTTTATTTTAGACTATAAAGAGCCGCTAATCAACCGCGAACGCCGCGTCAAGGAGCTTTTCAAGAGCTTTGACGACAGCGACGAAGAGGGTGAAGAGGAAGACGAAGAGGAACTATCGGAGGAGGATTATGACGACGAGGAGGATGAGGAGAGCGCGGACGAGGCGAAGCAAAGGCGATCCAAAAAGAACGATAAGCGTGCTCTAAAGGTCATTGAAAGCTTTAAGGCTCTTGAAAAAGCCAAAAAAGACTGGATG
>CAUUQJ010000166.1:0-4213 GCA_963547085.1 uncultured Campylobacter sp.
CGATCATCCCATACATCGAGCGCGTCGCGGGCTACAACGCGCAGGATATGGACGTTATAATGAACAAAAAAAGCGGACTGCTCGGCATCTGCGGCGCAAGTGATCTGCGAAAAGTATATGAAAAGATGGAGGATGGCGAGGCACGCGCGAAGCTCGCGTTTGAGATGCTTGTGTACAGCGTCGTTAAGATGATCGGGGCGTATTATGCCGTGCTTGGGCGAGTGGACGCTTTGATCTTTACCGGCGGTATCGGCGAAAATGCGCCGCATTTTAGACAAAATGTCTGCGAGAAGCTCGCTCATATCGGCATCGAAATCGATGCGACAAAAAACGCAAAAAATACCGGCTCGATTAGAAATTTAAGCGCGGCGGATAGCAAAATCAAAACGCTCGTAATCCCTACTAACGAGGAGCTGGCGATCGCCGAAGCCACGGTCGATACGATCAACAAAAACTCCGCGCAGATCGACTATCAGAAATACTCGGAATTTTAAATTTGATCTAGTGGGATTCCGCGGTTATTTTGCGAGCAGCAACGCCAACTTGCCTTTTTGTTAAGCAATTAAATTTTAGGCTTTGGCTGCGAGCTTGCGTGAAATGAAAAGGCTTTCTTTATTTTAGTGGCTTTCTGGCTCCGACGATACAAGAAATTGTCACGCTACGCGCGGGTTTAAATTTTATTTGTCGCTTCCGATAAGGCTTAAATTCTTTCTCGGAAGAGGCGGAGCGGAAGGGGCTATACTTGCGAAGCGCCCTTTTACTTTGCTTCGGCTAGCAACCGCAAGCAGGTCTGCCGCCCAAACCCCGCCTAGATCACTGCGTGTTAAAGGCAGCGAAACTTTATTTTTAAAAAAGCATTACTCGGTTAAATTTAATAAATTTGGCTTCAAATTTGACCGCAAAATTCCAAAACAGGTCCTTATTGTGAAATTTACCGGATAATAAGGCATAAAATTTTAAAATTTAGCGCAAGCCGGGTTTTGGCACGCAAATTTTATTAAAGGAGCGAACGATGAGCGATCTGTCGAATTCTCAAGGCACGCAAGAGCAAGAGGCGCCGTATCCCGATACGAAATTTACTAAATTTTTTGGGCGACTTTACGCGGCGGTTTTTGCGCTGTTTGCGATCACTGCGCTTAGCGTATTCGTGCTACCCGAAAACATTTTAGACGTAAGTCCCTCGTGCGCGGACTTCGTTAGATTTATGAAGCGGTTTTTTCCAAACATCGCCGCAATCGGCAAAATAAGCCCGCATACGCAACTTGCGGAATTTTACGTCGCGGCATTGTGGATACCTATTTTAACGGCTTTCGCGCTAAGCTGCGTGTATTATCCAATCGCCGTATTCTTATACGAAAAAGAGCTTCCCGCCGTCAAGACGCAGCTATTTGTGATATTGCTCGCTATACCTTTTGCCTACTGGGCATTAAATAATTATTTCTACGCCGATTTTGCCGTAAACGGCATCCCGCACAGAGTAGGCAGCGGACGGATATTTCCTACTTTTGCGAGCAGAGAGAGCCTATTTGGCTGGATATCGTTTTTCACAGCCACCTCGATGTTTATGAGTATGCTTGTAGTAATTTCGCTTAGCGATATAGTCCACTGGATATATCTATCGAGAAATAAAAGCTAAATTTTATAAAATCTCGGACGAATAAAATTCCGCACCAATAACTTTTAGGGTCATTTTACGAGCGCAAAGCGAACGAGCGATAAAATTCCGCGCTCCGTTTTAGAACAAAAACAAGCGACGATTAAATTTAAACGCCCCCTGCGATTAGAACTTTTTTGCGCGGAATTTAAGTGACCGAGCGATGATTAAATTTAAACCGCAAGCGGCTGCTTTTAAATTTTAAAATTTCACTAAATTTTAAAATTTTATTCGCGCCATGTAAGGCGAAAGGTCGTTATCTCGCCCGGCACGCTGTCGTAGGAGATAGAAAAGGAGTATTTTTTGCAGACCTCGCTTACGATGCTAAGCCCGATTCCAAAGCCGCCCTCGCTTGAGTTAAAGCGCGCAAAGCGCCTGAAAATTTCGTCGCCTTTTTTCCTGTCGATCCCCTCGCCGCTGTTTGAGATCGCTAGCTCGCCGTGCCTTAGCCGCACATCCACGTAGCCGCCTGCATCGGCGTATTTTACGGCGTTACTTAGCAGATTGTCGATCAAGCGCGAAATTTCATAAATATTTGCGTTCATGCTCGCATCCGAAAGATCGGTTTTAAGGCTTAGTCTGCGCTTTTGAATAAACGGCGCGAAGTATTCGCAGCGCGAAGCGACGAGGCTTTTTAGATCGATAGAGCTAATCTCGCCCTCCTTATTCATACCGAAGGTTAAAAACACGAGATCCTCGTAGATGCGCGAAAGCGTCTTGGCGGCAAGATCAATATTAGCGACACGCTTAGCATTGTATTCTCCAAGCTCTGCGTGCCGCATCGTCTCGACGCTCATGGAGATGATGCTAAGCGGAGTGTTGATCTCGTGGGTGCTATCCTTGATGAAGCGATTTAGCGTGTCGATCTTATCGTAAAGCGGCTTGGTGCCTAGCCGCACCAGATAAAACGCCACGGCTAATATCACGCCTAAAAGCGCTATCATCATCGCTGCGGTTTTGATACGAAGCGTTAAAATTTCGCCCTGCACGCTACTTCCAAGCAGAATGATTTTAGCCTTGGAAAAGGCATTTCGCTCCTCCATATTTTGCAGATTCTCATAAATTCCTAGCCTTCCGCCACTTATAAATTCCGCCTTTAGCTTCGCCTTATCAAGTGCGCCAAGCTCGCCGTCACAGCCGTAAATTTCATCAGAGTTTGGCTTAAATATGCACGCACTCACGCCCTTTTCGCGCTCAAAGTCCGCTAGCGATTCCAGCCCGTCCATACTTGCTTTCATATAGATCATCATTTTGATCTCTTTGAGCTCTTTTATCCTGTGCGAAAGCAGCGCGGCTTCGTTCATCCTGTAATTTATCTTAAAAAAATATCCTAAAAACAACGCACTTGAAATGAGATATAAAGATAGAATTTTAAGCGTTAAAGCAGTCTTTTCAGACATACAGATACCCTGCGTTGCGGCGGTTTATGATGTGCTCTTCGCCTAGAACGCGGCGTAGATTTTTGATATAAGTTCGCAGCGCCTCTTCACTAGGCGTTTCATCAAAAGCGTAGATGGCGGAGAAAATTTCATCCTTGCTCAAAAGTCTGTTTTTATTTTGTAAAAAAAGCGCCAGCAGCTCACGCTCTTTGTTTGAAAGCGCGACGGGCACGCCTGCCTTGCGTAGCTCTTTGCTTGCAAAATAAAATTTAAACTCATCGTCAATAGTTACAAAATCATCAAAATTATGGCTGAAGTTTCGCTTTATGAGCGAATTAACGCGCAGCAGCAGCTCTTTTAATTCATACGGTTTTTTGAGATAATCATCGCAGCCGCTTTTAAAACCGACTTCAAGATCATCAAGTGTATTCAGCGATGTGGCGAATATCGCGGGGGTGCGATCGCCGCTCTTGCGCAGCTCTTTTAAAAGTGAGAATCCGTCACCTTTGGGGATTTTTACGTCAAAGATAAAAAGATCGAATTTTTGCTCATAAGCAAGATCCGCGGCGCTTTGAGCGTCGCTGCAAACGCATACGTCAAAGCCCGCGTCTTTTAGATATTCACCGATGAGATCGCAAAGCGTCTCATCGTCCTCTACGAGTAAAATTTTACTCACTACATCTCTTTTTTCATCTCTTTTTTCATTTCGCCTTTCATCTCATCCTTCATATGTTTGCCCTCTTTCATAGCATCCTTGTGCATATCCTTCATATCGCCTTTCATCTCTTTCGCACTATTATGCATTGATGTATTGGCGTCCTTCATCTCATCTTTCATGCCCATATCGGCAGCTACGGCAAAAGTGCCAGCAAATAGCGCACTAAGCGCAAACAAAGTAAGTTTTTTCATTACGTACTCCTTAAAAGAAATTAGCGGAATTATACTTCCGTAAAAGTGAAGTATGTGTGAAATTCCGAAAAAATTCAAATTTAAATTTAAACGCCTGTAATTTCAAACGCGGCGCGGCTTAAATGCGCTCGGTCGCCAGTGATCCCTGAAATTTAGACCATCTCGCTATGGCTAGTCGAATTCTAAACGCGAATCAAAGCTAGCCAGAGCGCACGCCAACAGTGCATCGCCGAGCTTACTTTACCGCGGCGAGATAAAAATTTAAACCGCC
>CAUUQJ010000167.1:0-4211 GCA_963547085.1 uncultured Campylobacter sp.
TAAGCGGCGTGGAATTTTAAAATTTCGTTCGTGCGCGCGGACGACGAAATTTTAAAATTTCATCTAACCTACAGGCGGCGAGTTATCGGCGAGAGATAGGCAAGAAAACAGTGCCTGTATAAAAGCGAAATTTTAAAATTTACGCGGTGCGGCAAGATGAAATTTGGCGTATATTTAGCCATTTGCCGCGAAAATGGCTAAACGATTTGTCGCAAGGACAAAAAGGCGGCAACCCGCAAGCAGTCAAAATTTTAAATTCTTAAGGAGTAGAGAATGGCGTTTGTTACAGAGCGTATTTCAAAAGAGGATATTGATAAATACGACTTGCTAAAACCGTGCAATGAGATATTTAAAAAATATCATCAGGGCGAGCTTGATTGGGCTAACTTAAATTCAAGAAGTTGGTGCATAGATCGAGAAAGAGGTATTTGGCTTTTTGTAGTGCGTAGTATTATTATTGGGGATCCAAGAGATATGAATTATAGCGGCGAAGTTATATGGCTTTTACACTATAAAGGCAAAGATATAGAGATCGATTTAAGAGATATAAACAACGAAAATACTGGTAAAAAAGTTACGGATAATCCATTTAGAATAATATATGAGCTAGAATCCATAAGAAGCGATATTGGGGATATACCGAAACACGAGATTGTGGATATTTTAAAAGAAATTTTAAATGAGTTTAAGGGGGGAGAGGTTATAACAAGCTCTGTACCTAAAGAAAATATCCGAGTAACTTTCATATCAAAAATTTAAAGGAAAGGGGATAAAGTGGCGTTTGTTACAGAGCGTATTTCAAAAGAGGATATTGAAAAATATAGTTTATTGGAAACGATAAACAAAATACGCAAAAAATACGATGATGACGAAATTAGTCTATGGTTCCTAGAAAGATTAGATTGGTGTATAGACCGAGAAAATAACACTTGGCTAATTCGTATATCGCATGATTATTTAAGAGATATAGGAGATTATGCCTTAACTAAAACGATATGGCTATTACATTATAAAAGTAACAATATAGAGCTGGACTTGAGGCGGATTTTTAATGATGAAACGATTGGCGATCCGTATAGAATTATTTATGAGCTTCACGATATAAAAACAGATGCCGAGAATACAACCAGCAATGAAATTATAGATATTTTGAAAAAAATTTTAAGCGTATATGGCGGTGGCGGAGTTGGACTAGAAAATTTTACTCCAAAAGAGAAATTAAAGGCAAGCTTAATAGTAAATTTATAAAAAAGGACAACATACGAGCCACAGGGCAAAACTACAAATGCCGAATTAAAGAAATAGTATAGGATAAACCGCCTGCGATTAAGAAAACTATTTGCTTTAGCCGATCATAAATATGCAGTCGATTAAAATTTTACCGCCGTAATAGGATAAATTTTAAAATCACGTCCGCTTAAATTAGCGTCGGCTTTAGTTTGCGTGCCGAAAAGTCGGGCCTCTCGCCGCGAGCTAGAGCGATGAGCTCATCCGTCGCAATTAGATAAAAGCCCGCGAGATCTCTACCGGAAAGCCTTTGGATCTCATCGCTTCTGCCGTCTAAAAAATCAAGCGCGAGTTTGGAATTTACTAACAAAAAATCGCTTCCGCTATCAAACGCGTCAAATAAAATTTCGCCGCCCAGCCGCAGCGCGCACTCCCGCTCGCGCTCGTATATCTGCGCTCCAAGCGGCGCACCTTCACATTCAAAGTGCACGATCTGCGCGCCCAGTCTGCTAGCCAGCTCCTCCGCAGCCTCGTCGTACCATACGGCGACGTTAAAGCCGCTAAAATCGTGCTTCGCGCCCGCTGCGTCAAATTCCGCCATGCTCTGCGCGCTTAAAATTTTATTGCTGCGCGCGGGTTCAAATTTTAAAATATCGCAAAACGCCCTGTATGCCGCGCGGTCGTCAAACTCCATCCCCACGGCGTCGCACTTCGTAAAATACGCCATCTGCGGCTCGATGATCTCCAAAATCCTCATGCGCTCGCCCGGGTGCGTCTGCATCAGGCGGTGCGCGAAGATAAAGGCGCTGTTGCCCAAAAACTCCTGCGAGCATGCGGGGATTTTCGTCGAGTAAAAATAGGGCGCAAGGCTTTTGTAAAACTCGAAATCAGAGACGTCCGTGATTCCCTCAAAAGCTTTAAATTTATCCAAAAACGCCCTAGGCTCGCAGCGCAGATCTTTAATCGCCTCTTTTTCGCTAAGAGGTGCGATGATTAGCTCGCTTCCAAAGTGCGCTATGAGCGTATCTAGCTGCTCTTTTACGCTTACTGTGGTGCCGCCGATTTTTACAAATTCCACTCCCTGAGCGCTAAAATAGGGATCGTGCGCGCAGATGTCACTAAGCAGTGCCGCAAGATCGGCAAAGGGAGCGCTTTCATAAACATATGGCTTGAAGTAGCTTGCTACGTCGCAGCGGGGATCGAAGCGAAAGAGCCTGATTTGAAGCATTTTTCATCCTTTTTTTATGGCGAATGATACTAGAATTTGCCTTAATAATGAGTTTTTTAGGCTCAATTTTATAAAATTGCGCCTTAGATTAACGCAAAGGCGGGCATATGAAAAATTTATACACCCTAAATCACGCGCCGATAAATGCGCATTTTAGTAAAAACTCAAGCGATTTCGTCGTGCGCGAAATGCCGCTTTACGAGCCTAGCGGTGAGGGCGAGCACTGCATTTTGCTGCTGCAAAAAAAGGGCATCAGCACGCACGAAGCGCTGCGGATTTTAAGCGAGCATACGGGCGCTAAGATGCGCGAGTTCGGCTACGCGGGGCTTAAAGACAAGCAGGGCCTTACGACGCAGCATGTTAGTATGCCTGCTAAATTTGAGCCCGCGCTGGGCGGATTTTCGCACGAAAGCCTTAAAATTTTAAGCGTGCAAAGGCACAAAAATAAGCTTAAAATCGGACATCTAAAGGGCAACGACTTTTTCATCCGCCTAAAAAAGGTCCTACCGCCCGACGCCGTCAAGCTCGCAGCCGTGCTAGATACGCTAGGGCGCGAGGGCTTTGCGAACTACTTCGGCTATCAGCGCTTCGGCAAGTTCGGCGACAACGCGGCGCAGGGCGAGGAGGTGCTGCGCGGACAGAGGCGGCTTAAAAACCCCAAAATGTGCGACTTTCTAATCAGCGCCTATCAGAGCGAGCTCTTTAACCGCTGGCTTAGCAAGCGGGTCGAAATTTCAAAATTTGCGGCGGAATTTAGCTCGGGCGAGTTTGCTAAAATTTACGGACTAAGCAAGGAGGAGGCACGCGAGATCGCGGCCCAGCCGCAGTTTTTCAAGCTGCTAAGAGGCGAGATTTTAGGACATTTTCCCCGTGGCGCGTTTTTTAGCTGCGACGATCTGGGCGCAGAGTGCGAGCGGTTTGCGAGGCGAGAAATCACGAGTGCAGGCCTTATCGTGGGGCGAGCGAAGCTGCGAGCTAGCGGACTTGGCGGTAGATTTGAAGATGAAATTTTCGCGCCCGCTCGCGAGTTTGAAGCACAGATGAACGGCTCGCGCAGGTTTGCGTGGAGCTTTATGGAGCGCGTACAGCACACCTATGATGCGCAAAATGCGCATTTTAGCTTCAGTTTTTACCTGCCGAAAGGCTCTTACGCGACGGTCATTTTGGAAGAAATTTTGCACCGAGATATATTTGATGGCGCCGCGACGGACGAGGATTGAGCCGCATCGCGCGCTGTAGGGTAAGGACTCACGCGTCCCATGTCATGCCACGTCAAACCGCGCCGTAGAGTAGGGTTCACGTCGTACTTGCGCCGCGCCGCACCGCGCCGCAACCGCGGAGTAGGGCTCCGTCACCCCGCGCCCCATGTTCAAACCACGCCATATTGCGCGAAATTTTACAGAATTTTAGTGCTTGGCTGCGCGGATTTAAATTTGCGCGGTAGAAAAATTTTATGAAATTTTATGAAATTTCGTAAAATTTTATCGCAGTAAGCGCGCCGTTTTGTCTAAGCCATAGAATTTCAAATTTAAAATTTTATTCGGCTCGGTCGTAGATAAAATTTTATAAAATTCTATTTCGCACGATCTGTTTTGCCGCACCGAAATTCCGCAGCGGCGCAGATCGCGCACCGAAATCTCGCGTTCACGCCGCAAAATTCCGTGAGCCGCAAAATTCTACTCCTTAAATTCCGCAAGCCGTGAAATTTAAGCCAAAAAAGCTATAATTGCGCTCGGGTGTGGCGTGCGGTCGCTCC
>CAUUQJ010000168.1:0-4202 GCA_963547085.1 uncultured Campylobacter sp.
TGATATTAAAATCCTCCCGATAAAAATCCTGCGCCGAATAAAATTCCATGACCGCAGCGAATGCGCCCTAAAATTCCGCGACGCATCGGATAAAATTTTACGTTATCAAAATCTCGCGGCATGCAAAGCTAAATCGCGCTAAAACCTGGCGCCGCCGTAAAACTCTCACCGCTTCTAAAATACGTCGCAAAATACCTGCGCCGCGCAAAGATCGTGCCGCGTAGCGCACTGAACCGCATGCGAGGCGAGATAAATTTATGCCTCGCGGCCCACTTGAAGCCGAGCCCGTAGAGCAAACCGAGTCGGGCGAGAAACCGAACGGATGAGTTAAAATTTACCTGCCGCAAATTTAAATTTCGCTACAATCGCTTTTTAAAATTTTGCGCCGAGTTGTGCGCAAAAAGCAAAATTTAAAGGATCAAGATGGATTTTAAGATAGACGCCGCAGACGGCGCGGCGCGCGCCTGCACGATCCGCACGGCGCACAGCACGATCCGCACCCCCGTTTTTATGCCGGTCGGCACCGTGGGCGCGGTCAAGGCGCTCGATGCTACGGATATAGTGCAGCTCCTGGGCGCGCAGATCATCCTTGCCAACACCTATCACATGTATCTGCGCCCGGGATCGCGGGTGGTGGCGGAATTCGGCGGGTTGCACGGATTTACGAAATTTTCTCGCAGCTTTTTGACCGACAGCGGCGGCTTTCAGGCGTTTAGCCTGCGCGCAAACACCAAAAACGACGAGGGCGGCATAAAATTTAAAAGCCACATCGACGGCAGCATGCATTATTTCACGCCGCGCTCCGTGCTCGATACGCAGTATGAGCTAAACTCCGATATTATGATGATTTTGGACGATTTAGTGGAGCTGCCGCGTGAGCCTGGCGCACTTAGCAGCGATGATAGATCGCGGCTTAAAAAGCGGATCGATCTAAGCGTCGCGCGCACGATAAAATGGGCTCGCGAGGCGATAGATTATCACGAGGCCATGAAATCTCGCGGCTTGCATACGCATCAAAATATCTTCGGTATAATCCAAGGCGGCACCGACCCGCAGGCGCGCAAATTTTGCGCCGAAGCGCTGTGCGAGATGAGCTTCGACGGGCTTGCGATCGGAGGGCTCAGCGTGGGCGAGAAAAACGAGCTGATGTACGAAACCGTAGAGGCTATGATGCCATACGTCGATGCGGCGCGACCGCGATATTTGATGGGGGTCGGCACGCCCGAGGATCTCGTCGAAAACGTCGCTCGCGGCGTGGATATGTTCGACTGCGTGATGCCTACGCGCAACGCCCGCAACGGCACGCTATTTACGAGCTTCGGCAAGATCAGCATCAAAAACGCGGGCTTTATCAACGATCACGATCCGATCGATCCGCACTGCGACTGCTACACGTGCAAGCGCTTCAGCCGTGGCTACCTAAATCATCTATTTCGCGCGCGCGAGCTTAGCTTTTACCGCCTCGCAAGCATTCACAATCTGCATTATTACCTGCGCCTTGCCGCGGATATGAGAGAGGCGATAATGCGCGGGCGGTTTGCAGAGTTTAGGCGGGAATTCTACGCCGCACGAAGCGGGGCGCGAGATTAAATTTCAGCAGGCGAGGGCGCAGAATTTAGCGCGATAGTTAAATTTAGCCGCGACGGCAGCGGGCGGAATTTTAATACGGCGTGCGGGCAGCTAAATTTAAACGCGACAAAATTTTGGCTATGAAATTTAATTAGCTGCGGAGCGAGGAGCTTGTAGCTTTAAATTCCGCACTTAGGCTTTGGCATCAATTAGAATTTTATTTCAGCAAAATTTTATTATGATAGAGTTATGTCTTGGAATTTCGCCGTAGAATGCGATGTGAAATTTAGCTTTGAATTTCGCGCCGAATTGCGTGGATAAAATTCTGCGTCGATATTTGCTGAGCGCGCGAGATTTAAAGATGGAATTTAGCGGTAGGATTTTAAAGCCGTGATATCAATTGCCACAGCTTTTGTCAAATAAGGGGCATTGCATCGAAATTTCGCAGGCATTGGTGTATTTTGTAAGCGTGCATTAACGCGTATAAAACACATATATTGCTTTAGGGCGTACGATCTGCGCTAAAATTATGGAATTTTATTGCGATAAAATTTTAATGCGGTAGAATTTTACTTTGATAAAGTTCAAATCCCCGCTAAATTCTGTCTTCGTGCTAAATTTTGCGATGAAATTTTGAGTGGAATTCTATCGTAGTAAAATTTCATCGCAGCCAAATCTGCGGCAAAATTTTGTAGAATTTATTTTTTAATCCGCCTTAGCATACAAAATCCAAGGAAATAAAGCGGCGACATAACGATAAAGATTATTATGTATCGCCACGCCGTGCTCGCAAAAAATAGCCCTGTAAGCTCCATAAATTTCATCGACGCGC
Source organism: uncultured Campylobacter sp. (assembly GCA_963547085.1). Lineage (GTDB taxonomy): Bacteria > Campylobacterota > Campylobacteria > Campylobacterales > Campylobacteraceae > Campylobacter_B. The sequence continues at coordinate 2,402 of CAUUQJ010000168.1, forward strand.
CAGTATAGCGGTCGCCGATGCCGATGAAAATAATAGCCGCGAGCTCCACAAGCAGCGCAGGAGCAAATAGGATTGAGCCTGCAGTTTTGAAAAACATAAACGAAAACGCCTTGAACTTATAATAAAACGAAATGAGCCCAAGTCCGATCACGCCGCAGATGAAAAACTGCTCGAACTCATCTAGCCCCAGGCTCTTATCCTGTAGGATCGTAGAGATGACGCACAGGATGATAAAGACGTTGTAATTCGCCATTTGATGCATCGGGTATTGATCGTGCGTCGCTATGGAGAGTAGGTTTATCGCGCGGTTAAGCGGCAGCAGATAAAATAGCGCAAAACTAAGGAAAATCAGCAGATCCATTACCATATAAACCGTGTCTTGATTGACGTAGTCTTGGATCTGCGAAAAAGATAGAAATATGCTTGCGATTTGCGAGCGGAATATCAAAATAATGACTATCGGCACTATGGGCAGGATTATGGATTTAAGCCCTTCCTTGCGGATAGATGAAGTATAAATTTTACTCTCGACGCTTTGTGTGGTGCGCAGATCGTCTGTTTGGACGAACTCAAATCCAAAGAATTTCGGTTTTTTTGCACTCGTAAGCTTGGCTTTGCGGTTAAATTTAAATTTATTAAATTTTTTTGCGACCTTCGCTTCTTTTACGGCGGATTTATCCTCTGCGATATTTTCGGTGGAGCTTTGAAAGGATGGCGCTTCGGATACATTGTTTTCTGCGGAATTCTTATCACCAAAAATTTCATCGTTTTGCTTTGCAGATTCTTTTGGCTGTGGGGCTACTTTTTGCGCTACACGGTCTTTGGATTTAGAACCCTCGACGCGCTTTATATTTATCGCGCTGGATGCTAGCGTGTCGAAGCTTACCTCATCGCCGTCGGTTAGGCTAGGATCGCGCTCGCCCAGCATTTCGTAGCTATACTCGACCCCGCCCGTGGCGACTATGACATTTTCACCTCTGATAAATCCGATAAGTCTCATATACTAACATTCCCCGATTTTTTAATGAGAAATATTAGTCAAAATGAACTTAAAAAACGATTATTCTACGGTGACGCTTTTGGCTAAATTTCGCGGCATATCTACGTCGTTGCCAAGTCTGACGGAGATTTCAAGAGCTAGAATTTGTAAAATTATCATCATCTCAAAAAACTCACTCATTGCGTGGCTCTGCTCGCTTGTTTTGATAAAATCATCCGCGATCTCGGGCTCTTCCGGGCTGATAGCTAAAATATACGCATCGCGCGCGGCAAGCTCTTCGACATTGCTTTTTGTTTTTTCGTAGAGCAAATGCTTTGGCATCAGCGCAACCGTAAAGAGATTAGAATCGGCAAGCGCGATCGGTCCGTGCTTCATCTCGCCGCTTGGATAGCCTTCCGCGTGCAGATAGGAGATCTCTTTGAGCTTGAGCGCGCCCTCAAGAGCGAGCGGATAGAAAATATCGCGCCCGATAAAGAAAAAGCCGTGTCCGTGCAGATAGTGCTTACTCATGCGGTAAATTTTATCCTGCAAGCCGTCCTTAATCTTTAAAATTTGCGGGATATGAAGCATCGCTGAAATTTCAGCGGAATTCATGCGCGCCGAGATGACTTCGCGCAGATTTGCAAGATACACCACAAACATCCATAGCACCATAACCTGCGTCGCAAAAGCCTTCGTAGATGCCACACCCTTTTCGATGCCCGCGCGGGTGAGGATCACGCTGCCTGCCATGCGCACGATTGAGCTGTTATCGACATTGCAGATCGCAAGCGTCCTAAGACCGGCTTTTTTAGCGATATG
>CAUUQJ010000169.1:0-4174 GCA_963547085.1 uncultured Campylobacter sp.
ACGTCATGGTCGTGCTGGCTAAATTTCTAAATCACAATCCTAAAAATCCAAACTGACTAAACCGCGATAGGCTCGTATTTAGCGGCGGTCACGCAAGCTCGCTCGTGTACAGCTTTTTGCATCTTAGCGGCTATGATCTTAGCCTTGACGATCTAAAAAACTTCCGCCAGCTAGGCTCTAAAACTCCGGGCCACCCCGAGATCCATACTAAAGTCGTCGAGGTCGCGACGGGACCGCTAGGCCAAGGCGTGGCAAACGCGGTGGGCTTTGCTATGGCGGCAAAATACGCGGCTAATCTACTAAACGACCCCTAAAACGCCGTCATCGACCATAGAATTTACTGCCTTTGCGGCGAGCTCTACAGCGAGGACGGCTGGATAGAAAAATTTAGCGGCTATCCCGCGAGCCTAAAATAATGCCCTACGGATTTACGTGCCTGAGCGCCCTGCTCTGAGCCAAAATTTATTTGAAGGGAAGATATGAAAAACCTATTTTTAGCCGCGCTTGCAGCATTAGCACTTAGCGGCTGCGCGGGCTTAAAATGCGGCGCAAAAGACGGGCGAGACGTCGCCGAGATCGACGTGCCCGAAGATGGCTGGACGAGATACCTAGGCACCGACGGCGAGATCAAGGAGGTCGCATTTTTCACGGCGTTTTTCTCCAAGCAGTTCCGCCCGCACCCAAAAGATGGCGAAAAGATCGGCTTCGTGCTTACCAAAAAGAGCGGCGAACGCATACCGATAAGGCTCGGCAATATGTATAAGGCGGCAGACGGCGCATTTGCGCTCGCGGATCTCGACGCGCAGAGCGACGTATGGGGCGGAGCAGAGGAGCTGCGCAGAGCGAAACGGGTGAAATTTTATAAATTTCAAGAAGGCGGCGTCAAAGTAACGGACTATGAGGCGCAAGGCGGGCTTTGCGAGGCGTTTTACGCAGGCGAAAAGATAAGCGTCAAAAGCGTGCTAAGCCGCTATGCAAGCAAGGCTGGCGGGGCTAGCGACGAAATTTCCGCTGTGCAGACGCAGGGCGAAATTTCGCGCGACTCTGTCAAAGCTTTAAACTCGCAGGAAAAGCCCTCGCCACAAAGCTCTAGCAAAAATTTAGCAGGCAAAAAGAGCGCCGCGCAAAAAACCGATAACGAGGCGTTAAAACCGGAGACGGAGACGCTAAAAAATATTATCTGCTACAGGTAAAAACAAAGTCGATTGAAATTTCAGTTTAATGAGTAAAAATTTTGCTAAAATTTTGAATAAAAATATCTTTTTAAGGAGTAAAGTATGAGAAAAAGCGTTTTATTTTTCCTATTGCCGCTGTTTTTGTTCGGCGGCGAGGCGCAAAAGCAGCTAAACGTCTTTGAGCTAATGCCGTCAAAGATGCCGCCGCAGCAGTTTAAGGTCGAAGCGGTCTTTTCGAAAGAGATCGAAGCCGACTGCAACGACGCGTATCTGATCGGCGGCAAAATAGAGCAAAAAGAGGGCGCAGACGGGCTGCTTTATTACGAGTTTAGCGGCGGCAACGAGCTTGCTCAAACGCTGATGCTTTGTAAAACCGAGAAGCAAAAAAAATGGGTCTATTATGAGCTTGGAGCGCCTTTTTTCTACACTCCGGGCGAAATTAGAATTTTAGCGCCCAAAGACGTCAAGGTCGAGCTTAGAATTTACGAGCTCGTAGAGAGCAAAAAGCCTAAAATCCGCAAGATGAAATAATTTCGCAAGAAGCAGGGCGGACTGAGCTTATGCGTGGCGGAATTTCCGCCGCGCAATAGATTTTTCATCGCGCAATGGGTTTGCGCGCAGGTGAGATAAATTTTACGACGCAAGACAAATTTTCTACGGCGAAGAATGGAATTTCGGCATCGATGGGTCGTTTGGTTAAAATTTCAGTATAATTTTGCAAAAAATAAGGAGAGAGAATGTCAGAGAGAATTTTTGAAAGTCTAAAAGAGCTTTTGACGCAGCAGGGCGCGCGCTTCCGCGTCGTAGCTCACGAAAGCGCGGGCACCTCCGCCGAGGCCGCCAAAGCCCGAGGCACGCAGCTAGGGCAAGGCGCAAAGGCGCTGGTTTGCACGATCAAGGGCTTTAAGGACGGGCAAATTTCTTTCGCGCAAAATTTAAATTTAGCAAACGTCGATGATGCGCAAAACCCTAACGCTTCCGCCGTTGCAACCGCTCAAGGCTGCGAAAACGGCGCCTGCGCGGGAAATTTAACTTTAACCGCCGATCAAATTTGCGCAAACGTGCCGCAGCAGCTGAAGCTTCCTAGCGACAAACCCGCGGGCAGAAACGGCAGGATCTACGTCCTAGCGGTCTTCGCAGCCGATCATAAAACCGATCTAAAGCGCTTGGCAGAGGGGCTAGGCGGCACGAAAGCATCGCTCGTAAGTCCCGACGAAGTGGGCGATCTCACGGACTGCGTCATCGGCTCGGTGCCGCCTTTTAGCTTCCACGACAAGCTGCTGCTAATCGCCGATCCGTCGCTGTTCGGACGCTTTGAAGAGATAGCTTTCAACGCGGGCCTGCTCGATCACTCGATCATCCTAAACGCGCAGGATTACGCGCGCATCGCAGCTCCGCGCATCGTTAGCTTCACCGAAGAGGCTACGGAAGGCGAATAGTCGCGCATCGTCCGTTTCACACAAGAAGAGGACTTGGATTAAATTAGCCCAAAAGCAAGGGCAGAAAAAGACAGCGCGAGAGTGGTTGTAAAAAGGGCGCTTTGATTTTTGATCTTTTTTCTTCATATTAAGGCTTTAAAATTTGCAGTATGATCAGGAGTAAAGAAATCGCGACCGAAACAAGGGGAAATGTTATGAAGCAGGTGTGGATATTTTTGCTGTGCCTACTTGCGCTATGCGGCATGGAAAATGCCGCGGTCAAGGAAGACGATGCGCCGCAGCCAGAGATTTATCAGAGTATGAAAGATATTTACGACGATCTACCGATCGCGCAACTACCGATTCGCTATCCGGGAGAAATTTCGCCCTTAGCGGCTATCGATAAAAATTTACTTGATAAAAATGAGCTGTTTTCGTTCACAAAGGAGAATTTTTTAATCGACAATCTAAGTGCGTATTGGGAGAGGATCAAAGACATAAGGGCTTGTCGTTTGCCCGAAAAGAGCGTCAAAACAATTCTGCTAAGGCTTTATCTGAGGGATTTTCAAGATAGCGAACGCGGGCACGAATATGTTTTTATGTGCCTTTTAAACGACGCATTTCATATAAGCGATTGTCGCGAAATTTACGCCGATTACGTGCACTGCGGTAAAAGCAAGCCGCCGATGCGCGCCAAGCAGGAGTTCGTCATCGACGCCGATTTACGCTGCACAGTAACAACGCACTACTATACTTTAGATGCCGGTAAGGAGCTGCACAGAAATGTCTGCGTGCACGAAATAAAAAACGGCGCGATCGTTACTAAGGATTAAAATCTGAGGCGATTTTGCGAGATGATTTTAGCCGCAAATTTCATAGGTAGAGCGGCAAACTGAGACGCGAATTCGCTCTATCTATGAGCCCCGGCTATTTCAAATCGCGATAAAATAACGCTTAGACCGAGCCTCGAATTCATCATATTGATGAGGCGCTGTTTCGAGCCGCGCCAAAACGGCTCGTAAATCTTTGGTGCACCGCAGCGCCCCACTAAGATGCGTCGCCTTGCGGAGCATTTTAACGACGCGAGCGCTTTATTGGTTTTGACTTCCTGCAATAAGCTAAATATCAAATCTGAAATTCTTAACAAGCCCCGAAAGCAACGAGGATAAAACATCCAAATTTTAAAATTTAAAAATTTTTAAAAAAATGTGAGATTAAAGAGAATTAATCGCGACGATATCGCATCGCCGCGACTGAAGAGGGCATCATCGTGCCCGCGAAGGTATTTATTTCATAGCGCCTTGTTGTTTCATCTGATCCATCATCTGCTTAAATATCTCTTTAGCTTGTTTGCAAGTGGCCTCTTGCTGCTCCTTAGGAAGTGCGCTGATCTGATCCATAGACTGCTTTTTTTGATCCTCATACATCTTGACCTGCTGCTCTTGACCCGCTTGTTTGTAAGTATCAACCATCTTATCAAGATCTGCGAAGTACTCTTTGCAGCTATCTGAAAGATCTGCGGCGCTAAGACTTAGCGCAAAGCCAAAACTAGCCAAAACTAAAAGTGATTTTTTCATTTTT
>CAUUQJ010000170.1:0-4135 GCA_963547085.1 uncultured Campylobacter sp.
CCTCTTCGTAGAAGCGCTGCACGTAGGTCGTGTTTGCTAAAAAATCAAACATATCACCCATCATAAAAATTTGAGGCGGCAGGCTTTGCGTGGAACACAGCGCGCGCAAGAATTTCAAAAATTGCGGCCTGCTTGCGCCCGCATGCGCATCGCCGATAAAGATCGCGCCCGGTTTTATCGCCTGAATTTGATCATTTTGCATCTAGGCTCCGGCGCGTGAAGGCTTTTGCAAAAAACTCATCGCTTAAATTCCGTGTGCGATACGCGGCAACGCCGTAGCTTCGGCGAATCCGCACATTAAATTTGCGTTTGCGACCGCCTGCGACGATGCTCCGCGCAAAAGATTATCGATCGCCGAGTTGATCCAAATTTTATCGCCCGCAGTTTTTACAAAAATATCGCAAAAGTGCGTCCCTGCGACGTTTTTTATACTCACGGGCTCGCTTCGGACGCGCACGAAAGGCTCGTTTGCGTAAAATTCTCGCAGCACCGCCTCTGCGTCCACGCTCTTTTGCAACACGCCAAACGCGCTAACTAACATTCCGCGCGTAATCGGCAGCAAATTCGGCACGAAAAGCGTGCTAAATTCGCCGCCTCTTAAAATTTGCAGCTGCTCTTTGATTTCGTCTGCGTGGCGATGCGAGATCGGCGAATAGGCGCCCGCGTTTTCGTTCGCGCTTACGAAATGGCTACTTGCTTTAAGGGCCTTGCCTGCGCCGCTTACTCCGCTTTTTGCGTCGATAAATACGCCGATACTAGGATCTAGTAGCCGCACGAACGGCGCGAGCGCCAAAATAGAGCAGGTAGGATAGCAACCCGGATTTGCCGTAAGCCGCGCCGTGCGGATCTTTTCGCGATTTAGCTCGGGTAGTCCGTAAACGGCGTGGGCTAAATTACGAGGGTCTAAATGCGTGGTGTAATTTTTCTCGTAAAGCTCGCGACTTAGGCGGTAATCAGCCGATAGATCGACTACCTTGACGCTTTTAAATTTTAAAATTTCGCGGGCAAATTCCATCGCTTTTTCATGCGGCAGCGCCAAGAAAACAAGATCGCATCTTTGCGCCGCAACGCGAGCATCCGCGGCTTCTACGCGCATCTCAAACACGCCGCGCAGCTGCGGGAAAATCTCGCTTATCTCGCCCTGTGTCGAGGCGCCTAAATACGAAATTTCAAAACCCGGGTGGGAAAGTAGAGCCTTAATCAGTTCAAGCCCGGTATAGCCGCTAACGCCGATGATTCCAGCCTTTTTCATCTTATTTTCCAAATTTGATCGGTCTATATTCGACGCTTAGAATTTCTACGTCGCGGGTGCCCGATGGGAGCTGAAGCACCACCTCATCGCCCTCTGCCTTGCCTAAAAGCTGGCGCGCAAGCGGCGTGTTGATATTGATGAGCTTGCGCGAGATGTCCGCTTCGCTAAGGCCTACGATCGTGTAAACCTCCTCCCGCTCGGTCTCCACGTCCATAAAGGTAACGGTGGAGCCGAATTTTACGCGGTCGTGCTCGTAGGTCGAGGGGTCGATGATCTTTGAGCGAGAGACGATGTCGCTAAGCTCGGCGATACGCGAGAGCAGAAACGCCTGCTCCTCGCGCGCCGCGTGGTACTCGGCGTTTTCTTTCAGATCGCCATGTCCGCGCGCGATGTCGATCTGCTGGACTATGTGAGGTAGCTTCACGCTCTGAAGCTCCTTGAGCTCGGAGGTGATCTTTTCGTATCCGTAAAGCGTCATTGGTTCTGTCGTCATAATCTTCCTTTCTTTTTATCAAATTATATAAGCTTTAGCCTTAAAATTTTAGCTCGCAGGCTGCGTTAAAATTTTTGCCACGTTTTCGCTGGAGCCGAGCTTTAGATAATCTCGCAGCTTCTCGCTCGCAAGTTTAAATTTAGCGACGTCGCAGCGCTCGTATGCGGCGAGTAGGTTTTGCGCGCTTACTTCGCCTTGCAAAAGCTCCTCGTGCAGCGGCTCCTCGCCCAAAAAATCAAAAATAATATTCGCAAGCCCCACGTGCTTTAGCTTTACGAGCTTTCGCGCGAGCCAAACGTCAAATGTGCGCGCCTTGTAGCACAGCACAAACGGAGTGCCGATGAGCGCCGCTTCAAGCGTCGCCGTACCCGAGCAGATGAATGCAAAATCGCAATCCTTAAGCGTAGCAGGAGTATCGTTTGCGATGCTAAAGTCGTCCATAGGTCCGTAAATTTCATCTCTTTGATCCATCAGATGCGGCGGGATTATTAAGACTCGCTCGCTATTTTCAAATTTAGGCGCAAGGGCTCTAAAAATCGGCATCAGTCTTGAAATTTCAGCTCTGCGCGAGCCCGGCATAAAGGCGATCTTGCCCTGTTTTTCGTAGCTTGATTTTTGGAATTTTATCTCGTCAAGCAGCGGGTGCCCCACGAAAGAATACTTTGCGGTTTTGGCGCTTTGCTCGCTCGGGCGCGCGGTATCCTCTTTCGGCGCAGCGTCTTTATCTTTTGTTTCTTGTAGCGCAGAGTCTTTGCTCTCCGCTTCTTGCGGCACGGCGCCTTTATCTCCCTCGCAATCCGCGCCGAAAAATTTCGCCTCAAAAGGCCAGATTGAGAGCAGATTGTCGCAAAACGCCTTCAGCTTCTCCGCTCTGTGCGGCTTCCACGCCCAAACCTGCGGCAGGATATAATATGAAATTTCAGCGCGCGCGCCGCTTTCTTTGATCGCGCGAGCTAGCGGTAGATTAAACGCGGGCGAGTCGATTAAAAGCACGCGATCGCACTCCGCCGCAAGCCGCGTCATCTGCGTTATCGCGCGCTTGGCTTTTAAAATCAGCGGCAGAATTTCTATAAAGCCCATCGCCGAAAACTCGCTGCTTTTATATAGCGGCGAGCCCAGCTTTTCATCGAAAATTCCGCAAATCTCGCAAGCGGGATCGAGCCTTTTAAGATGCGCTAGAACCTCTTTGAAATGCAGGTTCGCCGAGGGCTCTAGGCAGGAGATTAAATATTTCAAATTTGGCCTTTTGAATTTTTGTTAATTATAGCAAAATGTGCTAAAATTAAGCCGACAAAGGATTTAAGATGAGAAATTTTAAAATTTTAGCGTTATGCGGCGCGTTCGCGATGTTGCTGGGCGGTTGCGGCGCGGCTAAATACCAAAAGCGTCAAGTCACCGAGGATCCCGCAGTAACGGCGCGTTTTGAGGCGCTTAGTAAGCTAGGCTCACCCGCACTCGTCGCTAAAGCCGCAGCTAGCGAGATCGCAGCAGACGTAGGCGGCGCCAAGCCCCACGTTAAGGTCGCGCAGTTTGCCTTCCTCGAAGAAATTAGCGCACAAGGAAGCGATCTGATCTATGCCTACTCGCTAAGCCCCGGCTGGGCGAGCCTGAAAAGCTCCGATCGGCAAAAATATCTCAAATTGCTAACCAAGGATATTACCGAAAATGACTGTAACGCACCTAGTACGCGAGCTTTATTGCGAAGCGGAGTGCGTGAAGTGCACCGATTTTTCTACGATTATCCGAGCTCGCACCTACTTGATTCGCAGGTGAGCGAGGAGATATGCCGCAAAGCAGGGTTGTAGAATACCTCGCATAATTTTTTATGCCGCGGATTTACATCGGCGCGAAAATTTAAAAGGCGAGATTTTGCGGCGAGTTGCGGAGTGCGGTCGCAAAATTTAATTTAAGGAATTTCGAAAGCGAAATTTAGGCGATGAAATTACGTGGCAGGCTATAAAATTTGTAGCAAAAAAAGATAAAATTTCGTAGCAAAAAGGCGGAATTTTTCTATGGATTTTATGATCTAAGCTAACGTGAAATTTCACGGAAAAATTTGGCGCGACGGAATTCTACGCCACGCAAGCTAAGTAGCAATTTTTGCATAGTAAAGAATTGAGCGCTAGAATTTTGCAGATAGAATTCCGCCCCGATAGGTCTGTCATGAAATTTTAGCTAAAGAGAGAATATGAAAGAAATTTTAATCACCAATGACGATGGATTCGAAGCGCGCGGGCTTTTGGAGCTCGCAAGTGCGCTAAGATCGGTCGCAAACGTAACCATCGTAGCGCCAAGCTCGGAGAAATCGGCATGCTCGCACTCGCTCACGCTTACACGCCCGCTTAGATTTGTAAAGCTCGACGACGGATTTTTCAAACTCGACGACGCTA
>CAUUQJ010000171.1:0-4119 GCA_963547085.1 uncultured Campylobacter sp.
CGCGCAATGTCGGTGAAGCGGCACCGCTGCTGCAAAAACGCATTTACGCCCGCTTCGTTTGCGGCGTTGATGACGACGCCGAGATCGGGGTTTGCTAACAGCGCGTCTTTGAGGGTAAAAATTTGAAATTTCATCTCGTCGATCGGCTTAAATTCTATCGGTCGCAGAGCGCACAGATCCACGGGTGCGGTGATCTGCTCCCGTACGTCGCCGCTAAACATCGCGTGCGCGATGGCTAGGCGCATATCGGCCCTGCTAATGTGCGCCGTCGTGGAGCCGTCTGCGAATTCGACTAGCGCGTGGATCTGCGAGGTGCGCTCGATAAGCGCATCAATCTCGCGCGTGCCGTAGAGCCAAAACGCCTCGATTACCTCAAAGAGCTTATTTGCCATCGTGGTGCTGTCGATCGTGATCTTCGCGCCCATCTTCCAGTTGGGGTGTTTGAGGGCGTTTTGCGGCGTGAGCGAACCCAGCTGCGTTAGCGGCACGTCGTAAAACGCGCCGCCGCTAGCCGTGATGATTAGGCGCGAAACGGGGGTTTTGGCGCTGCTAAGTAAAAATTTCAGTCCAAAATGTTCGCTGTCGATCGGGTAAATTTTATCCGTTTGCAGAAATTTCCCGCCGACGACCAAGCTTTCTTTGTTGGCGAGACATAGCCTCTTTCCGAGCTCTTGGGTTTTTAGGCTCGGCATCATGCCCGCAAAGCCTACGAGAGCATTTACTACGGTCGTGCTTTTGCACTCTGCAAGCATCTGCAAAATTCCATCCGCGCCGCAAAATACGCGCTCGTGATCTACCTCACTTTTTTGCTGCGCGTCCGCGATACAGACGAGCTTTGGGTGAAATTTTGCGATCTGTTCGTTTAAAAGCTTGATATTGTGCCCGCAGCTAAGCGCTTCGATCATACTGCCGCTGCGCGCAGCTACGTCTAGGGTGTTTGTGCCGATAGAGCCTGTGGAGCCTAAAACTACCATGAATAGACTATCGCCATCGCGATTGCGCCGAACATATAGCCGTCGATGCGGTCTAAGATCCCGCCGTGTCCGGGAAAGAGCGCGCCGCTGTCTTTAAGACCCGCCGCGCGTTTTAGGTAGCTCTCAAACAGATCGCCAAACACGCCAAAAATTGCTATGATGATGGTTTTTCCTAAAATTTCAAGCGGCGGCATATTAGTAAAGATGCGCGCATAAATGAGGCTAACGATAAGCGCGAGTGCAAGACCACCTAGCACGCCTTCTACGGTTTTATTCGGCGAGCTAGCGCTTAGCGGAGTTTTGCCAAAGGCTCTTCCGATAAAATATGCGCCGCTATCGCTAGCTACGATAATAAAGATCAGCCAAACGAAGTGAAAAACTTCCCCGAAATCATCGTAAGCCGCCCACATAAAAAATATCGGCGCAACGGGATAGATGAAAGGAAGCGTGATCTTTAGGCTAGGGCCTTTGGTAAAGGCTACGACAGAGGCGACGCATAGGATCATCAGGATGCTAACTTTTAGCGCTGAGACGAAAGGCTCATCGGTCTGCGTAAATGGTAGTAGCGCAAAAAACGCGATCGCCAGCGCGAGCCACTTTTTGCTAGTTTCCTCTAGACTCCATAATTTGAGGCTTTCAAAAAACGCAAGCACGAGTATCAGCGCAAATACGGCGAAATTTAGCCACCTGGCGTTTATGAGAATTAGAGCCAAAAATACGGCGAGTAAAATTCCTGCCGTGATTATTCTTTGCTTCATAAAATTTCCTTAAAATTTATTTTGCGAATTATACATTAAGCTCGCTTATTACGGCTTTAAAACGCTGATTGTTTTAAAATTTACGTAGTTTACGAAAGCACCTTCGTTGATTTTGACATTTTGACGTTTGGTGTAATCGACGAGATATTTTCCGCTGCCGCTTGCACTGAAGCTCACGCAAATTTTAGCAGCAAATTCGACCACCTCTTCGCTTAGACTTTGCTTATTTGTCTTTACGATGACGTGTGCGCTTGGAATGTCCTTAAGATGAAACCAATAGTCGGATTTGGAGCTATTTTTTAGTAAGAACTCATTGCCTTTTTCGTTTTTACCGACGCTGATTTTAAAATCCCCGAGATAAAAGCTCGCTACATATTCGCTATTTTTTTCCTTGCTTTTTTGCCTAATTTGCGTGCGCTTAGGCATTAGAATTTCGATCTCGTGTGCGTCCTGTGCGGCAAGGACGAGCGATTTTAAATTCTCATAAAACGCGAGTTTCTCCTTTAAATTTTGCTCTTCGATATGTATATTTGCAGCCTTTTGGCGCAGACGCTTCGCCTCGGAGTAAAGCTCGCCCAAAGCGGCGCTTACAGGCTTTTGCAGCTTAAATTCTACCGCTTCGGCGTCTCCTTTTTGCAGCGTAAATTCTCGCGCGCTAGTTGGAATTTTATAGATATTTTCTTTTAGCAAGGCGGCTTTCGCGCCTAAAAGCTCGGCGCTTCGCAGTAGTTCGGCGCTGCTTTGCAAAGAGCCTAAAGCCTCGCGCACCGAGTCTAGCTTTTTATTTAGCGCCGTGATTTTTGCGGATTTGAGCGAGTTTAAGCGATCCGCATTTAGCGCGTTAAATTCCGCACGAAAAAATGCTCTAAAGTCCGAAATTTTTGGCACGGGGGCTTCTTTAATATTTGCAGGCGGTAGGTGGCGGAGTTTTCTGCCTACCTTGATCTGTCTAAATTCCGTCTCGAAGTGCCGCAGCGCCTCTAAAATCACATCGTTTTCATCGGTGATTATTACGTTGGTAAATCGCCCGGTAAATTCGAAGTAGATATTTGAGCTTTGGGTTTTGTAGCTTGCGTTTTGGCTTACGCTAAGGCATAGAATTCTATTATTTTCTGGCACGCTAACGGAAGTGATGCGTGATTTTACGAAGCGCTTGGCAAGTAGCACGTCAAAGGGCGCCGCGTAAACCTTACCTTCGGTAAAAGCGTCATTTTCGTGGATATTGCAGCCTGATTTATTCATATCAAAAAACAGCGTCTCGTTGCCGTCAAAGCAGACTTTAAAAAGGTTATCTCCTACGCGCTTAATGTGCGAAAGGAAGCGTTTGGCGCGTAGATACTCGCAAATTTGAATTAAGTTTTGATACTTCATACGCGTTAAAATTTCTCTTTGTGGATTTTGCTCAAATTTAGCTTTTGCAGATCGTGCGGGCTCGGGCGCTGTTGCGGCACGCCGAGGGCCAGTATCGCTTCTGCTTTGAAATTTGGCGGAAAGCCCAGCGCCTCGCGCAAAAACTCCTCGCAGCTGCGTCCGTCCGCGGCGGCACGCAGCCTTACCTGTACCCAGCAGCTGCCGAGATTTAGCGCGCTTGCGGCAAGGTGCATGTAGCCTAGCGCTACCGAGCAGTCCTCGATCCAGACGTCCTGTTTCTGTTCATCTGCGATCACGACGATCGCGGCCGCGGCCTGTTTTAGCATATCCGCTCCGCTGCTGCGACATCCGCTTAGCCGCTCAAGCATCTGTTTGTCGCGCACGAGGATGAACTCCCACGGGCGGCGTGCATGCCCCGACGGCGCAAGCAGGCCCGCTTTTAAAATTTTATCCAGCGCCTCGTCCTCAAGCGGCTTAGGCGCGTATTTTCTTACGCTTCTGCGGTTTGCAAAAATATCTAAAATTTCCATCGTCTCGCTCCTCGCGGCTCAATTATACATAAAATTGCAAAAATTTATGATTTTTTAGCTAAAATCGCGCAAATTTAACCGATACGAAGGAGATTTTATGAAGCAGACGATCACGGAGAAAATTTTTAGCGAGCACGTGGGTGAGGCGGTTTTTGCGGGACAAATCATCGAAAGCGCCATAGATATGGTCATAGGCAACGACATCACGACGCCCATTTCGATCAAGCAGTTTGAGCTTAGCGGCGCGAAAAAGCTCGCCAACCCGGACGGCTTTGCGATCGTGATGGATCACTATATCCCTACGAAGGATATTCTAAGCGCAAACCAAGCTAAAATTTCGCGCGAGTTTGCTTACAAACACGATTTGAAAAACTATTTCGACGAAAAGGATATGGGTATCGAGCACGCGCTGATGCCTGAAAAGGGGCTCGTAGTGCCCGGCGACGTCATCATCGGCGCGGACAGCCACACCTGTACCCACGGCGC
>CAUUQJ010000172.1:0-4083 GCA_963547085.1 uncultured Campylobacter sp.
AAGAGGATGGCGTCGATAATACCGGCGTCGATAACGCGCGGCTTTACACCCAGCCCGCAGATGTCGCACTCGCCTACGAGCGGCTAAGCAAAATCAGCGATAGATTCAGCATTGCAGCAAGCTTTGGCAACGTCCACGGCGTGTATAAGCCGGGCAATGTCGTGCTGAGACCTGAAATTTTGAAAAATTCGCAAAAATTCGTGCGCGAAAAATTTAATCTGCAATCCGAAAAGCCTGTAAATTTCGTCTTTCACGGCGGCAGTGGCAGCGAGACCTCCGACATCAAGGCAGCCGTGAGCTACGGCGTCGTTAAGATGAATATCGACACCGACACGCAGTGGGCGTTTTGGGACGGCGTGCGCGCTTATGAGGCCAAAAATCGCGGCTATTTGCAGGCTCAAATCGGCAATCCGGAAGGTGAGGATAAACCGAATAAAAAATTCTACGATCCTCGCAAGTGGCTAAGAGCTGGCGAGCAGAGTATGGTGGCGCGCTTGCAAGTCGCATTTGACAATCTAAATTGCCTAAATAGGAACTAATATGGATCGCCCAAATAACGAAGTGCTCGATATCACGCTACCTGAGGCGAAGGAGCGCTCGTTAGCGGGCGTTTTTTTTAAGATTGCAGCTCTGCCTATCGCGGTTTTTGTGGTGTTTTTGCTGGGCTATTTGGGGCTTATCGGGCTGAAGGTAGAGACGCACTCGATCCTGATGCTTGCGGTTTTGCTCATTATTGCACTAATTTTAGCTCGTCATAATGCAGAATATGGCTGCTTAAATTTTCAAAATAATATCGATGACTTCAAGCGCGAGCTAAAGAATTACATCGTCGCCAATCTCTTAAGTATTGGCGGCAAGAAAAAATCCGATGCCAGCTTTGATCTTTTTGTGGACGAATACGGCTATTCGCTGCGTAATCAAAACTACGCTTCCGTCGCGTCGGCAGTCTTTCCGATGCTTGGAATTTTAGGAACTTTCATCTCGATTGCGATTTCGATGCCGCACTTCTCCTCAAGTAATATCGACGGGCTCGAAACCGAGATCGCGCAGCTTCTAGGCGGCGTAGGTACGGCATTTTACGTCTCGATCTATGGAATTTTCTTAGCGCTTTGGTGGATATATTTTGAGAAAAAAGGCATTAGCAAATATGAGCGTCTGCTCATCAAATACAAAAATTCCACTAAAAATTTCTTCTGGAACAAAGACGAGATCACGCAGGGCTATCTGAGTGAAATTTTAAACGCTAATTCTGAAATTTCGCGCTCATTTGCGATGATGAGCTCTACGAATTTTACCGAAAGGCTAAACCGCCTAATCGATGAAAAAATCGGCGCTTTTGAAAGCGTGATGGAAGCCGAGAAGCGAAGTATGGCGATTACACAAGAAGAGCTTGAAAAAGCAGGAGAGATGATCCAAAGGACAAATCTCGCTCACGGTGAGCTAGATAAGAGCTTCGCTCAAATTTTATCTGCGCTTAAGTCCGTGTCTGCAAGCCTAATCGAAATTCAAAACGGAATTTCCGCGCAGTATCTAAGCCAGTCTAAGACTTTAACGGACGGGCAAGGCGAGCTGGCTAACATTACTAGTGCATTAAGCGCTCAAATCAAGAGCCTAAATGCTTCCTTGGGCGGGTTTGCGGGCGAAATTTCAAGTTCGCAGAATGCTTACGCCGCTAAAATTGACGCTAGCTTTAAGGGGTTAAGCGCTGATTTGAAGGCACTTTTAGCTGGAGAGGGCGCTGCGCGGACGAGTAACGAAAGCATCATCGAAGAGCTTCGAAAAACGCTTGCGAGCATCGATGAAAAAGCACTTTTAGATGAAAACGAATAACGAAGAAAAAGAGACCTTTTGGATCGCGTACGCCGATTTGATGGCGGGGCTGCTTTTTGTTTTCGTGCTTTTAGTAGGCGGCATCATCGTCAAATACTTCCTCACGCAAAGCAACCTGCAGGAGAAAGAAAGCCAAATTTCAAGCGCGCTAGCAAGCCTGCAAAGCCAGGAGAAAAAAAGCGCCGAGCTTGAGGCGCTGAATAAAATTTTTAGCGACCAGCTCGAGAAGCTAAATATCGAAAACACCGACCTTCGCAAGCAAAATTCCATCTATTTCATACAGATCGAAGATCTAACCGAGATGGCGGAAAAGCTGAAAAAAGAGAATTCAGACATCAACTCGCTTCTGCAAAAAGCGCGCGACGACGCCAACGCTACGATCAGCCAAAATGAGCTTAAAATCGCCTTTTTGCTCGATCAGCTCACGAAGAAGGAGAGCGATTTTAATAAAATTTTACAAGACCTCAACGTCACGAAAAACCGCATCCGCAACCTCACCGGAATGAAGGTCAAGATCATCGCCGATCTGAAGGAGAAGCTGGGCGGCAAGATCCGCATCGATAACGAAAGCGGCGCGATGACGCTAAGCTCGTCGATCCTTTTCGACAAAGGCTCAAGCGAGCTGAAAGAGGACGCCAAAGAGACGCTCCGCTCGACGCTGCAGAGCTATTTTGCCGCGCTTTTGAATAACGATGAAATTCGCGAAAATTTAGATCAGATCATCATCGAAGGGCACACGGACAGCGACGGCGGGTATTTGTACAACCTCGAGCTGTCGCAAAATAGGGCGTTTGCGGTGATGGATTTCATCAACTCGTGGAATAAAGATGAGCGGCTGCAAAAATATCTCATCGCCAGCGGTCGCAGCTACACGCAGCCCGTGATGCGCAGAGGCGTCGAGGACAAGGACGCTAGCCGCCGCATCGAGATAAAATTTACCCTTTCAAACAAAGAGGCGATGGAGGAGATCAGGAAATTTTTGCAGTTCGACGCGAACGCTACGAATTAGTAGCTAGCCCTTAACGGCTCGCTCGAAATTTTAACCCGCAAACAGGAGAGCTTAAAATTTCTAAAAAATTAACGGCTCATCTGAAATTTCAACGGCGGCGGAACGCATCCTTTTATTTTGGCGTGAATGTCGTAAATTGGCAGCTTGCTAAATTTTACGCACCGCCTACGCAGCATCTGCCGCGGCGGAATGGGTTTAAATTTTAAGCCCGCGCATTTTGACGCGCTTTTAGCGCTGCCGCGCGAATAATATGGTTTAAATTTAGACCTTTAAATTTAAGCCGTAAATTTAAGCAGGCCCACGGGCGGCTTAAAAATTTAAATGAATTAAAAGCCTAGCTCGTTTAACTTTTTATATCCGTCGCAACCGACTTGAGATCCTAAATCGCAAGCCTTATTTAAATATTTTTTTGCAGTGTTTGTATCCTGTTTTACGCCTTCACCATAGAAATATGAAACCCCAAGATTATAGCAACCATCGGCAAATTCCAAGCGACAAGCCTTCGAAAATAGCTCGTTTGCTTTTTTAGAATCTCGCTCTACGCCCTCGCCCGAATAGTATAGAACTCCCATATTGTAGCACCCATTGACTAATCCTAGATCGCAAGCCTTAGAATATAACTCATATGCTTTTTTGTAGTCTTGCTTTGTGCCACTACCATTTTCATATGAATTCCCGAGATTATAGCAGCTTTGGGCAAGCTCCAACTCACAAGCTCTAGAGTATAGTTCATTCGCTTTTTGGTAGCTTTGTTGCACGCCTTCACCTTTTTCATATAAAATTCCAAGATTATGGCAGCTTTCGCCATGTTTTAAATCGCAAGCTTTAGAATATAGCTCGCTCGCCTTTTTATAATCCTGCTTTACGCCTTCACCCGAGGCATATAAAAGCCCAAGATTGTAGCATACGTCACCTTCTTGCAAATCGCAAGCCTTGGAAAGCAGTTCAGTTGCTTTTTTGTAATCTTGCTTTACTCCCTTGCCTGAGTAGTATAAAACACCCAGATTGCCGCAAGCTATGCTATTTTTTAAGTCGCAGGCCTTAGAATATAGTTCGGTCGCTTTTTTATAATCTTGTTCTGCGCCCTTGCCGTATTCATATGACGCCCCTAAGGTGGTGCAACCCCAGCCGTCGCCCAAATTACAGGCTTTAGAATTTAGCTCTTTTGCTTTCTCATAATCCTGCTTCACACCATCCCCTGAATAGTATGCCATGGCGAGATTTACGCATGCTAAGGTGTTGTT
>CAUUQJ010000173.1:0-4074 GCA_963547085.1 uncultured Campylobacter sp.
TAAGTTGTTTTAAATTTTATCTTAAGGATAAAAAATATTAGCGAGTAAAATAGTTTGTAAAATTTCAATCATATTTTTAATATTAGCTTAAATATAATAAAATAATTTATAAAAATAGATTTTTACGGTAAAATTTTATATAAAAAATTTTAATACGAATAGAAAAATCTTTTTTTTAAACTAATATTAATAAATAAAGTTATATTATTTCTTTAAGAATAAGCATGCTTAGGATTAAATTTTATTAGGAAAGGACGGTTTGAAATGGAATTTCTTATTTTGACGCTATTTTTGATCAGCGGGCTTATATTATATTTTAAGCCGCAGAGGAAAAATCTAGCTACGGGCTGCGCCGCGGCAGGCTGCGCGATACTGATCGCACTCGAGTTTTACGTAAATTTATGGGTCGTCGTGCCGGTAGGCAACTTTTAGGAGGGCGATATGCAAAATTTAGAACAAAATCAAATTCCCGCCGCCGAGCGAGGATTTTTTAACCTAATGTCGCTAGCCATCATCGCCCTCGTGGCTCTCCCGGTCGGCATAGCTTGTTTGATACTGGGCTTTGGCATGGGAGATAGCCCGTGCGTGATGTGCTGGGCGGAGAGGATCACGATGATAGCCATCAGCCTTATCGCGCTTTTTATCCTTAGATACGGTCTAAGACCCGGCTATGTCGCAGCGCTTTTGCTAATGGCTTGCTGGGGAATGTTCAACGGCTTTATCCATTATAGCCTTGACGGTACGTTCGGCGGCTACCTCGACATAAAACAGGGCTTCGGGCTTGAAATTTTAGGCGCGCACACGCAGCTTTGGGTCATCGTCGTAGATTTTTGCGTGATCGCGTTTTTGGCGGTCATATTTTTATGTAGCAAAAATTTAGGCGAGATAATGAAAAAGAGTGCGAGCGGCGAATACGGCGAGTTTTTGCGCTATCTGCCTCTGGGCAAGATTGCAAATTTAATCTTCATCGTCATCATCGCCGCAAACTGCGCGCAGGCTTTCATCGTCTCAGGTCCACCGCCGTATCTGGGCTCTAGCACGCCGGCTAGACTAAGTCTTGATCCTGCCAAATGGTTTTGGGAAAAAGATCACTGGCAAAGTGCGCTTGATTTTAGATTCGATTGGAATCCGGAACTTCCGGATCTGCCAAACTAAGGAGCGAAAAGATGAAAAAGCTGATGATTTTTACGGCGCTAGCGGCTCTGGCGTTTGGATTTGAGTTTAATCTCGATAGCAAAGCGGGCGTGCTTGAGGGCGTGAAAGAGCTCGGCGTGCCGAGTGCGGAAGTGAGTTTGAGCTTACAAAACGACGCACCGATTACGGGAGCGGACTACGACGCAGATAAAAAGCAGTTCGCGCTGGTTTCTAAAAATAACGAATTTTACGTTGCGGACGAAAATTTAAGGCCGCTTAGATACGGCAAGCACGATCGCCACTTTATAATGGAGATGGAGACGACCGTGGGTGCTGCGTGGTATAAAAATGAACTCGGCATGATAAGCTTTAATAAAACCTTCGTCTTTTATGAGCCTGCGGACGGGCTTAGTGCAGAGGAGCAAAACAGCCAGTGGAGGCATTTGAGCGAGGGCTGGGATAAATGGAAGTTAAACGATTTTGGCAACAAGGGTCGTTTCTCCACGCTTCGAGCTAAGCAACAATATATCCTCGGCTGGGATTACGACGCGGCTGCGAATAAATTTATCGTTGCGTCCGTGCCTAACGACGTGAGGGATTATTGGAGCGTGGCGGTGTTTGACGGCGACGATAAGATGATTTTGGAGGAATTTATTCCGCAAATCGGCTCAAATTTAAAGCTAAAAGAGAACAGGAGCCTAGGCGAATACTACGTCACGGGCATCGACGCTCAGCCTGATGCCGTTTATCTTTTGAGTAAAAATTTCTCGAGCATTTTAAAGCTAAATTTACAAACGCATGCAATTGAGGATGCGTATAGTTTTAGCGGAGCGGCAAACGCAAGAGCGCTTGCGGTGAAGGACGGCAAATTCTATGTTTTTTCGCGCGAAGGCAAAGAAAATAAAGTTTTCATATACGATATGAAATAAAGCCCACATTTAAGGAGAAGAGATGCAAAGACGTTCTTTCTTAAAAGGCGCGGGAGCGGCTCTAGCTACGGCGGGAGCCTCTCCAAGCCTATTTGGTATGGAGCAGTTTGAGGTGGATTTTAAACCGAAATCCTATAAAAACGAACAGGGCGTAGAGTATCACTATCTCACCTGTCCTAGAAACTGCCGCGACGCCTGTTCGATGATTGCAGAGATCAAAGACGGCAAGATGGTTAGCATCAAGGGCGATCCGAAGCACCCTCTAACGCAAGGCACGGTCTGCGTCAAAGGACATACCTACGCGATGCACCTATACAATGCCGATCGTATAATGTATCCGATGAAGCGCGTCGGTAAAAAGTGCGAGGGTAAATGGGAGCGCATCAGCTGGGATCAAGCGCTAAAAGAGATAGCCGCGAAGCTTACCGAGATCAAGGCAAAATACGGCGGCGAGGCGCTGACGGAATTTGTCTATTCGGGCAACGAAGGGCATATCTCAAAGACGATCGCGCCTGGAAATTTCTTTGAAAAATACGGCGCTACAAGGCTTGTACGTAACCCGTGCGACTGGCCGCGCTATGCGGGTACGCCGAGCGTTATCGGCACGGACTTTTCAAAAGACGCGCTGGAAGTGGATGAGAGCGATATGTATATCAGCTGGGGCTCAAACGAAGCCTATACGGCGGTGCACTGGATTAGATTTGCCCACCGCGTCAAAAAGCGAGGCGGCAAGATCATCGTCATAAATACGATCAGAATTCCGCTCGCAAACCAGGCCGATATGTTTATCCAGCTAAAGCCTTCAAGCGATCCGGCATTTTGTCTAGCGGTCTGCAAATTTTTGATAGAAGAAGATCTATATGATCATGAATTCGTAGAAAAATATACAACCGGCTTCGAAGATCTAGTACATGAGTGCTCACTCTACACTTATGGCGAACTATCTGAAATGTGCGGAGCAAGCGTCGATCAGATCAAAGTCTTTGCTAGAGAATACGCTCACGCAAAAGCACCGGCTATCATGCACGGCGACGGCGGACAAAGACACTTTAACGGCGCAAGGCTGGTGCGCGCAGTTACTTTCTTGCCGGTACTTACGGGCTGCCTTACAAAACTTGGCGGCGGATTATTCTGGGCTTACGTGCATGTAAAGGGCTGCTTTAACTTCGATAACTGTATGCCAGATCTTTCGCCGAAAGACGCAGATGGCAAAAAGATAGAGCGCCAGCAGGTAAGCTACGTAGAATTCGGCAAAGGTATCCAAAAGGAAAATCCGACCTATCTCGATAAGCCGATAAATACGGTCATCCGAGCCTGTATCAACTACAACTCAAATTTAATGGTAACGGCGCCGAATACGAATTTAATCAAAAAACGCGTGATGGACGACGACTTTTTCCTAGTAGTCATAGATCCTTACGACATCGACACCTGCGATTACGCGGATTACGTATTGCCGGGCGTTACCTTTATGGAGAGCGAGGATATTCAAAACGATCAAATTTCGGGCTACGTCTGCTACAACGCCCAAAGCGTCAAGCCGCTGGGCGAAGCCAAGACGAATTTGGAATTTTTTAACGCTCTAGCCAAGGCGATGGGATATGCCGAGGAGTGCTTCGACTGGGATAGCGAGACGGTTTGCAGAAGGTTTTTGGATACGGAATTTGCCAAAAAGCAAAATATCACCTACGAAAAGCTAAAGAGCGTGGGCTGGATCAAGCCGTTTAGGACTCCTGAGACGATGAAAGATCAGTTTCCTTACTACCCTTATGCGCCGAAGGACAAGCTGGTATTCGGCACTAAAAGCGGCAAGTGCGAGCTCTACTCTGAGACATTCAAAGAGGCAGGTTATCATCCAGTGATCGATCTTGATGACGATTGGGATTATTACCGAGCACATAAGAGTTTCGGTGACGGTTATCTCAAAAAATATCCGCTTTATTTTATGACGCCGGGCACGCAGCTTCAGGATAACTCAAACTGGGGCAATATGCCTTACATCCTAAAACGC
>CAUUQJ010000174.1:0-4065 GCA_963547085.1 uncultured Campylobacter sp.
GCCACTTGAGTCGTTGATCGTCCACGCCTGCAACCCAAACACGACCCTGCGTGATATTGAAATTTTAAAATCCGAAATTTGCTTTAAATTTAAACTCTCCTGTGCGCGAAAATTTTAATATTCGCTCGGCTCTTAAAATTTTAAAATAGCTTTTAAAATTTCTATATATAAATCATTCAAGCAAATTTTACGCCGTAAAATTTTAGCTAAAAAATTATAATGACTTTCAAGATGCTTTAATACAATTTTCACTAAAATCACGCTGTCTTAATTAAAATAATTTTCAAAAAAAAGGAAAATTTTGTCTAAATCCTTTCGCAAAATCTCGCGCAAATTTCATTTGTGGCTATCTTTGATATTTTGCATACCCCTTATAATCATTTCTATAAGCGGCTCGGTTTTAGTTTACGCGGAGCGGATCGATGAAGTTTTGCTAAAAGACAAGGTGTTTAGGACGCAAGAAAGCATAGCGAAATTCCCCGTTAGAATGAAATTTAGTACCCTGCAATCCGAGATAAATTCCAAATTTAAAGAGTATGCGATCATGGGCTGGAGCATCGCGCAAGATGCTTCAAAGACCGATAAAATCAGACTTTCCTCGCAGAAGCTACAAAAGCAAGCCCTAATTTACCTGGACGCCTTTAGCGGCGAGATTAAAGGCGCGCCCATACCGCGAGATGAGGGCTTTATCGGCACGATAAATAAACTGCACGCGGAGCTGTTTTTAGGTCGCGGCGGTAGAATTTTTACGGGTATCGTGGGGCTTAGCGCGCTACTTATCGGCATTAGCGGCTTTTTTATCTACAAAAAATTTTGGCAAAACTTATTCTCGCTGAGGCTAGATCGGGCCATATATTTTATGCGCGGCACTCACCGCCTAATTGGAGTCGCGAGCACTCCCGTAATGTTTGCTATAGCTATAAGCGGAGCATGGTGGGAGCTAAGGGCGGTAACTTACAAGCCGCTCGCAAATCCATGCGGCGCGGTCTTGCAGAATTTTAAGACCGAGCGAAATTCCACCGTCGCGGCATCAAACGGAGCGGTAAGCATGAAAGCGGTGCAAAATCTTGCGACGCTAGATGAGGCTTTAGCGCGGATAGCGGTTAAATTTAAAGAATTTCGCTCCACCTATATCGCCTTTCCGCTCTGTCCGGGCGGCGCTTTTACCGTATACGGCTTCGAGGCGGGGCAAAACCCGCTGCAAAGCCCTTACGCGAGCCGTATCACGATATCGGATGCAGGCGAAATTTTAAAAGCGGACTTTATAAACGATGCGGATTTTTCGGACAAACTTCAAGACGGCTTTCGTCGCGCCCATGCGGGCTCATATGGCGCAATAACGAAGCTTATATGGTTTTTAGCGGGGCTTGCGCCCCTATTTTTAAGCATTTGCGGATTTTACATAACCCTAAAAAATAGAAATTCTAAAAGGAGAAAGTTATGAAGAAAGTATCTCTTTCGCTCGTAGTCGCATTAAATATGATAACTTCGCTTTATGCGGAAAATAACGCCACTGCGAGCACCCCGGAGGACTTAGGCACCATAGAGGTGCAAGATACCCAAAAGCTCCGTCGCGACGACAGAGATTATGAGGCTAGAAAGCTCGTTAAAAGTACCACCAGGCTCGATCTTACGGCAAGAGAAACGCCCCAGTCTCTTACCGTGGTGACCGAAGCCAAGCTAAAAGATATGGGGATAACCGATTATCAGGTGCTGATGCGAAATATAGCGGGCATTACGAGCGGGCGTATGGATGAGAGGCTCTATCCTACGGCGCGCGGATTTAGCATAGATTATTATCTGCTTGATTCGATGCCTAGCTTCGGAGGTTTTAGCCTCGGGGCGAACGATCTAAATTTGCTGCCATATGAGCGCGTTGAGGTAGTAAAGGGTGCGAACGGATTATTAGCAGGCGCAGGAAATCCTGCCGCGAGTTTAAATTTTATCCGTAAGCACGCAGATTCCACCATCCCAAAAGGTTATATAAGTCTAAACGGCGGCTCATACGACAAATACGGGCTTAAAACCGATGTGCAAAGCCCGCTCAATCAAAGCGGTTCGGTGCGCGGACGCCTAGCGTTTATGCATGAACGATCGCACTCCTATATGGACTATTACAATCGTCGCAATACTGCCGTTTATGGCGTATTAGATATCGATGTAACGGACGATTCAAGGCTGAGCTTTGGCTCATTTTATCAGACTCTACGCCGACATGGCACGCGCTGGGGCGGAATGCCCGCGTTTAACTCGGACGGCACGCGCACGCACTTCGGCAAAAACAAAATTTTCTCTCAGCCTTGGACGCGATACGACATCTCTACGCTTGATTTTTATGCCGATTTTAAACAATATTTCTCAAACGAGGCGAGTTTAAGCTTGAGTTATTCGTTTCGTCGCGCTCATACCGATTCAAATTTGCTCTATTATGGCGGCAGGGTAGGCCCTGGCGGCATCGGAAACGTCGCCGATCTTAGCGTTTATGCTAACAAGCGCGAAGAGAATATCCACAATATCGACGCCTATGTGAATATCCCTTATGAATTTTTCGAACAAGATCATGAATTTGTATTTGGTGTGATGTATAATCTTTACAAAAAAGGATCTGATAACGTAAGTAGCTACTGGAATAACCGAAATACTCCAGCAGGCCTTGCTTATGCCGCGCGTACTAGAATAAATTTTAACGACCTTCATATTGAAGATCCACGCTTACCGTATGTAGATCAAAATAATGCCGATCGAACTATTCAAAAAGCAATTTATGCCGCGAATAAACTCTCAATCACCGAGGATTTAAAGCTCTTATTAGGAACGCGGATGAGTTACTATAAATATAAAATTACAGGTGGAGCAGATAATAGAAATTTTACTCGCGAAATTACTCCATATGCAGGGATCACCTATGATTTAGACGATCATCATACCCTTTATGCAAGTTATACGAGTATTTTTAAACCTCAAACCTACAAGGACAAAAACAATAAATATCTTGATCCCATCCAAGGCAAGGACTACGAAGCGGGCATCAAAGGCGAGTATTTTGACGGTGATCTGCAAGCAAGCCTGGGCGTTTTTAAGATCATCCAAGATAAGCTCGGCATCCGCACCGACGAGTATATCACGGGCACAAATTCCTACGCTTACAGGCAGGGTCGCGGAGTAACCAGCAGGGGCTTTGAAGCGGATGTAAACGGTAAAATCACCGATGCGCTAAGCCTAAGCATGGGGCTAGCGCACTACAAAGCCAAAGACGCTGACGGCAATATTTACGCCAGCGACTCCTCCCGCACCAGCGCAAATCTTTTTGCAAAATATGAGATCGGCACATTTAGAATCGGCGCAGGCGCGATGTATCGCTCAAAGATTTATTCCGACTCGCCATACGGCAGGATCGAGCAGAAAGCCTACACGATTGCAAACGTAATGCTAGGCTACAAAGCGAGTAAAAACCTAGATGTGCAGCTAAACGTCGATAACATAACCGATAAGCGCTATTTTGAGGGCATCGGTTCTAATCGAATGATCTACGGCGATCCGCGCACCTTTAATCTAAGCCTTACGTATAGCTTTTGACCCAAATAGTCGCGGCGGAATTTATCTAGTGCTTAGCTCTAATGGAATTCCATCGCGACGCCATAGATAAATGGCAAATTAAGCCTAAATTTCGTAAAATCACGGCTAAGACGCGAGGTCGCGTAATACGTTTAAAGGCATGCAATGCAAAGTTCAACTCCATAAATCCCGCTAAATTTAAACCAAATCAACCACCAAATTTAAATTTAACGGAGACAATCATGAAAAGACGAGATTTTCTAAAACTAGGCGCGCTAGCTGCGGCTTCGGCGCAGGCAAAACAATTTAACGCGCTAGCGCAGGCGATATTTGACGAGCAAATGGGGCTTTGCGCGAATAAATTTGGCGCGTTTTACGTACAAACCATCGGCGGCAGGGTCGTGGGTACAGAGCCGTTCGAGGGCGACGCGATGCCAACGGTGCTAAATAACGCTCTAAGCGATCACATCCAAAACGAAACGCGCGTGAAATACCCATACGTGCGCAAAA
>CAUUQJ010000175.1:0-4045 GCA_963547085.1 uncultured Campylobacter sp.
AGCGGATTTTTGCGAAATTCCGCCTCGATTATGGCGTCGCTTTTTACGTCGAGTTTGAGCTGCGTATCGCCCGTGCTGTTGTGATGATCTGTGTAGCCGAAGTCCGCGTATTTCAGCTCCTCGGCGATTTGTAGCGCGATATTTTGGATTGATTTTACGATCTCTTGCATTTTATTCCTTTACATTTTTTTGGCGTTTTTTAAGATCCATTCGCTAATGCCCGCAGCGTCGTTGATGTCGAAATTTACGCGGCAAAACTTATCCATCTGCTCGCCGCTTAAATTTGAAGCGATCGCGTCCGAAAATGGCAGATACGCCGGATCGATCTTGTCTCGAAACAGGCTTATGCGCGGCAGCGGCAGCGTCTTTAGCCCCTCTACGAGCAAGATATCGAAATCTCCGAGCATCCGCACGACCTCGTTAATCTGCATACAGCGCTGTGAAAAATAGCTCGTCCGCGTCGGGCTCATCACGACGGTTTCGGCGCCGAGCTCGCTAAATTTGGCGCTGTCCTTGCCCTCTACGTCAAAGCGTGCCTTATCGCCCGGATCGTGCTTTACGATCGCGATCCGTAGTCCGCTAGCGATAAAAATTTTAGCGATCTTGCAAATTAGCGTCGTTTTGCCGCTGTTGGAAGGGCCTGAAAATGCGATAGCAAGTCTTTTCATTTTTAAAATCCGGCTTTTTAAGATGAGCAGATTGTAGCGAATTTAGCCTTTTAAAAAGCAAAATTCGTTAAAATGCGCCTAAAATTTCAAAGGAAGATCGATGAAGAAATTTTATTTTAGCGGCGCGCTAAACGGCTTGCTAAAAGGCTCGCTCTTAGCTGCGCTAGCGCTATTTTTAAACTCCTGCTCCGCAAATGATCCCCGTCACGATCCGCTTAAAAACGAGTTTCTGGCCTACACGCAAAAATTTGAATCGGTGCGCGCGGGCGATCGCTATTTGGCAGTGGCGACCTATCTAAATCCCGTCGCGCCCGAGCTTAGAAACGCCACGGAGGACGAGGTGTTTTTGCTCACCTCCTATCCTAAAGAGATTCAGATCCTCGCGGTGCAGATCAACGGCGCAAACGCAAACGTAGTGCCGCTGAGTGACGGTGATCCGCTTTTACAAAAGGAGCTTTTTAAGATCGCGTGGGCGAGCCGCTACAAGATCACCGCGCCTAAGAGCGATAAGGACGAGCTGGTGCTTAGCTACCGTACCTCAAATGGTCTGGATGCCACGATGAAATTTCGTAAAATTTCAAAGTCGCTGTATTGGCAGCCGCAGATCGATCTGAAAGATTAAAGGAGAGAGGGTGGGTTACGACATAAGCTATCACGCGATTGGCAAAGATGAAATTTCGCAGTGGTATTTTAAGCCGCTAAAGCTCGCGCAAAAAGGCGATTTTGAGGCTATCGCCCAAATCGCGCGCGAAGCGGAGATGGATGAATTTTATGTAGAAAAATACGCGGACGGCTTCCGCTCGGCGCTGCAGTACGGCACAGGGGGCATTTTTAATAAAACGCACGGATTTCACCTCGCCGTGGCGCAGGGCTATTTTAGAGAGTATTTTTACACGCGCGGCACGGCTTTTAGCTTTTTGGCGGCGCAAAATTACAAATTTAAACCCTACATAAACGATTGGCGCGAGGTTTTGCCAAAGGAATTTCTAGCGGAATTTAGCGGCGAAATTCACAACGAGATCATCGAAAACTACTGCTGCGGCGCGTATCTTGGCGCCGATAATGTGCAGAAACTGTTGCGCGATTATGAAGCGGACGGCGAGATAAAAGAGGCGATAGATGAGTTTTATGCGCAGAATTTGCCCGTGTTTTTAAACGCGCTAAATTCCGCCGCAGAGCTTGGAGTAGGGCTGCTTGAGGCTACCGAGGTGGTTGAGCCCAATCCGATCGATCTGAATAGGTCCGAGTCGTTTTCAAATCTTTTTAATTGCGATACGCAGGGCGCGCTGATCTATGCGGAAATCGCCGCGCAGCAGATCGGCGAGGCGATAGAGCGAGATAAGGCAGGCGGAGGCGGTACGACGGGCGGAGAGAATTCTGCCTTGCGCGGCGTCGATGTAACGGGCGGCGACAGTGCAATGGAAACAGACGGCGGCACAATGAAAGCAAGCAGCGAGAATTCCGTCCCTTGCAGTGGCGATACGATAGAAGGCGGCGACGAGAATTCCGCCGCAGAAGATCATAAAGACGCAACCTCCGCAGGCGGCGAGAAGTCGCTTTTCGGCAAGATTAAAGGGCTTTTTAAATAGCAATTTGATCGCTAAATTTTATTCCGCCGAAGTTTGCACAGAGTTAAGGTCGTAAAATTAAATCATCTTGCACTCGCGAGCTCTGCACCGCGCGGTTAATTTAGCTAAAACGGCACAGCGGCGGGCGTGAATTTAAAATTTAAAACTTGCCGAAATTTTAAAACGGCGGCTTGCATATCTGAAGTTACGAAATTTTAAAGCGCCGCAAACAGGCTGCAAAAGAGGCTAAATTTAAACTTGTCGCAGCCTTTGCGGCGGGATAATCTACGATAATTTATTTGTTTAAATTTTTGATCTTTTGTTGATCCAGCGGCAGGTCGGAGCGGATTTTTATTATGACCGTATCGTCGCCGTGGGCGCTTCCGCCTATTAAAACGCCTCCATCATCCGTACTTACGGCGCTTTTGAGCCAAAAGTCTTGCAATTTCGCTTTGTTTTCGCGCAATATATTGCCGTCCAGATCAAGCTCTAAAAATATCGTTTGATCCTCCGAAGCGTCGTTTGCACAGATCGTGCGGATCTCTCGGCGGAGTTTAACGAGGCGAGATCAAGCCCGCTTATGAACGCTCCGTTTTTCGTAAAATAGGAAAAGAATAGATATTCGCCGCGAGATTCGACGCTTACGCCTTTTAGGCTCTGCGGAAAGAGATATCTTTTTATCGGAGCGGGGTCTAGTTTATTGCTAAAATCGATCAGATCCACGCTTGGAAATTCCCCTTTTTCGGATATTTTTTTGCCTAAGTAGGCTAAATTTAGATCCTCTATAACTTTAAAATTATTTAAGTGCGCGCCGCTGTAATACGCGCTTGATTGAACCGTATTATTTTCGCCCAAATCATATAGCCCAAATTCGCTCCAATTTGATGAAAATACCCGCTTGCCGTCTTTGGATAGCGTCATTTTATCGATTTCTAAATACGGATGAGCGATATAGCGGACCTGCTTTAAGATATTAGAGTTTTGCGCGGCATTTGCGCGGTACCTAGCCATATCCGATATATCTAAAACATAAAATCCTACCCAGCTTGCCAGTAAAAGCTCATTCTCAGAGAGTAGTTTCAGATCGCCGAGTTCCTTTATTTCGGATAATCTATGCGGCGCGCAGGCGTAATCATACTCCCGCTTATCGGCTTTGGAGGGGGCGATAAAATAAGCAAGCTGCGTAAATTTATCATCTTTTACGTCATAGGCGGTAAGGGTACTGAAGAAATCCTTTGCAAAGAGGGTGCGTCCGTCGCTGGAAAGCTCTATTTTATTTACAAATC
This sequence comes from uncultured Campylobacter sp., assembly GCA_963547085.1. Taxonomy (GTDB): domain Bacteria; phylum Campylobacterota; class Campylobacteria; order Campylobacterales; family Campylobacteraceae; genus Campylobacter_B. Next base: position 3,523 of record CAUUQJ010000175.1, read on the forward strand.
GCGCTTCAAGCCGAGCTGAAATTTTAATATCCCTTCGGTCGCTAAGATCCAGCTTATAAATTCCGAAATTCGGATCGGCGACGAATAGACTTACTGTCTTTGCTCTGCGTGATATCTATGTAGGCGGGATCAAACTCATGCTGCGGAAAAGGAAATATGCCTGCAAGCCTTAGAGTGCGCGGCTCGGTAACATCGATCAGGACGATGCCGCCCTTGTCGTCGCCCAAGCCGAAGAGCGTATTTTGATCCTCAGAAAGGCGCAGCTCGTAAATTTCAAACGGAAGCTTAAGCGCGTTTTTTGCAAGCTCCCTTTCCTCTAAATTTACCTCTTGCAGCGCGCCGCCATGTTTTTTCGCGGCGGCAAGATCGTTTTTAAGGATTAAAATTTCATCCTCTTTCAGCGATTTTGCAGTCTCTTTGGCGGCCGAAAAATTTTGAGTCGCGGCGCAAATTCCGCAGATAAAAGCCGAAGCGGCTAAAATTTTAACTATAAGATTTCGCTTTGTTTTCATTTCGCCGCCTC
>CAUUQJ010000176.1:0-4027 GCA_963547085.1 uncultured Campylobacter sp.
GAATTTTAGAATTTTAGAATTTTAGAATTTTAGAATTTTAGAATTTTAGAATTTTGGAATTTTGGAATTTTGGAATTTTGCGGCGCGCAGATTAATAGACAAATTAAAACGCGCCGCAGCAAGTGATGCTAGCAGCTAGTTTGCAGCGTCTTGAAGCTCTTCTTCGATCTCGGAGTTGCTTTTTACGACCATGCCTGAGCCGTGGATGACGCTAGGCATGCAGGATGTGCAGATATGCACCGTCTCGCCGTTTTTATGCGCCTTGATAAAGACTGCATTTTCATCATCGCTACTTTTTAGCGAACATATATTGCAAATGTAAATATCGCCTGATTTCATAGAAATCCTTTCTTAAAAAATTTCGCACTATTTTATGAAAATTTCAAAATTTTTCATTGATTTTAGTTAATCTTTAGCGATTTTTATTGCGGGCGCTTTCGTCTATCAGCACTACGTGCGTCAAAAAGATGATGAAAAATAGTTGGAAAAATAATCCTACCAGCGGGATTAAACACAGCAGATAAAAAATAAAAGCGCTTAGGGCAAATTTATATCCGCCACCCATTTTATAAGAGCGCTCGAAGCTTTTCGCGCTTAACGCATTTGAAGCGACGTCGATTAGAACCAGCTTGTAATAGATATAAAAAAACGGCACGTTGATGATGAATAAATTTATTACCGGCACGAACAAAAGCACCGAACAGATAAATAAAATCGCTAAAAATTTTAAAATTTCAACGCTCATCAGCTTTAGCACTCGCGCCGTGCTCGCTTCATCCGCGCGGCTTAGATGGTAGTGGCGCGCGTTGATCTCTTTGGTGACTGCGGGCGTCAGAAAGGCTGCGATGATAAGCGCACAAAACACGCTAAGCATCAGCACCGCAAAGCTGGCAAATACCGAAAAAATCGCGCCGATAATCCACTTTGTAGCAGCAAAGCTTAGAATTTTCGCAATTACCGGGAAGCGCTGCTCGTCCAAGAAGCTAAAATCGCCGCTTTGCGCGCCCTGCGAAAGCGCGTCAAAAAGCTCTTTGCCGCCGAAAAATGCGAGCGTGCCTAAGATTATAAGCGAGCACACAAGCGGCAATAGCGAGAGCAAAATAAACTTGCGCGTAAAAAAATCCTGCTTCGCCAAATTAAAAATTCTACCCATGTATGCTCCTATTTGCGTTATTTTAGCGACTTTTACGACGGAATTTGAGCTGAGTAATTTGGCTGCCGCATGAAACGCGCCTCATCAATCCGCTCACTTGGCGCAATCTCTTGCTTTAGCCGGCTCATCTCGCATTATAATACGAAATTTATGCTTTGATCGCTCGCCATCCCCGCGTTTAATTTGCTCATTTATAGTGCGTAAAGATTTTGCCTGCTGCGAATATTTATTTGCTTACTACGCGGAATTTTGCCTCTTATAAATGAGCTGACATTGCGTAAAATTTCAGGCACAAAATTGCAGAATTCCAAATCAAAACCCTTTTTTAAAATTTGCCTGCCGAAATTTTATAGATGAAATTTCAAAATTTCAAAGGTAAATCCCGCGCGCAAATCCAGACTTCACTTCGTCGCGTCGTAGATCTTTTGCAATTGCTCGTAAATTTCGTTTGCGCTTACCGCGCCTTTTGATAGCACCTCGATTAGCACCTCGTTATCTTCAAGGTCTCCCCAGATTTTGCGGTAGCTGCCCTCTTTGTAGCCGTTATTTTGGCGGAATTTATTTAGCACGTTTTTACCGATATATTTGGCAAAAAGTATGTCTAAGCTCACTCCGCATTTAATCGCCACGCGAAAAAAATCGGTCAGTAGCTCGCCGATTTGTAGCTCAAAGCCGCTTGTTTCGTGGATTATGAGCTCGATGTCGTTTACGATCTCGTAGATGCTGTATTCGCGCACGTCGTAGGCGTAGGAGCTAAACTCCGCAAACCCGCTTACTGCCGTGACGTCGCTTACGATGTGATCGATGTCTTTGTTGCCGTAATATTGCTCTAAAATATAGCTCATCACGAAGTGCCAAATATCAACGATCTCGATGACGATATTATTCACGTCCGGCGCTGCAGAGATATTTTTCCAATGCTTCCACGCAAAGCTATCGATGAGCTCTGCGCATTCCATGTAAATGCAGCGCTTCCAGTTGATAAGTTTGCCGTTCTTTGTATAGCCGTCCTCCCAGCCCACGCCATTTGTTTCGTCGTTTAGGGCTTGCTGCATCAAAAACATCTCTTTTACTTTTTTATAATTTTCCATAAAAATTCTCCTAATTTTGGCTCGCGATTATAGCTAATAAAAGAAAATCATTGTATAATTTAGTAAAAAGGAGGCTTAAAATGTGTGCCGCTCAGGATAAATTCGACGAGTTTTTAGGCAGGATGAAACTCCTATCTCTCGGAGTTTTGCGCAATAATCTGCCATATTGCTGCAGTGCATTTTATGCCTACGATCCGCAAAATAAGGAGCTCATCATCGCAAGCGCGAGCGACTCCGAGCATATCAAAGCAGTCTTTGCCAACCGCGGAGTTGCGGCTACAGTCGCGCTGGATACGAAATTTGTAGGCAGGATCAAAGGCGTGCAGATTTGCGGCCATATCCGTAGCGCGGATGAGCGCGAAACCTCGCTATATCTTAAGCGCTTCCCGTTTGCGCGCGCGATGGAGACCGATTTTTTTACGATCAGAATCGATTGGATGAAAATGACCGATAATACTTTAACTTTCGGCAAAAAGCTAATTTGGGAGCGCTAGCTCGCTAAGAATACCATCTATTTATATTTTGCGAAATTTTAAACCTGCAAGGCTTAAATTTTATCTGGTAAAATTTTTAAAACTTGCATAAATTCTATCTTGTCTATTTTTCAAAGAATTTCACCATTAGATCCGCTTTAAAATTTCCGCTCGGTTGGTTTTTGGAATTTTGCAGCATGGAATTTAGCGTAAAATTTCATGCTGCAAGCGGGGATTGTCGCAAATTTTATTCCCTTAGAAGCGGAGCCTGCCGCGTAGAATTTTACATGAAAATTTTAAAATTCTAAAATTTCGCTTTTCAAATTTAGCCTGGCGCGCGAGCTTAGCTCTGCCGCTTTCTGATTTCGCTTACTAGCCGCCCGCCGATCGCGTAGTCGTCAGTGGATATTTCATCTATCATAACGACCGTGGTTTTCTCGCCCCTACCCAGCACGGCTACCAGGGCATCGGTTAGGTCTTTTACGAGCCTTGCTTTTTGCTCGCGACTTAAGCCGCCGCGCTCTTTGGTGATTTTGACGTTTATATAGGGCATTAATTCTCCTTAAAATAAGCGTAATTGTAGCCAAAATTTCGTCTGTGCGCCTAAAAGTGCGAAATTTTATGTTAAAATCGCCGTGATCTAAATTTAAGGAGAAAATATGCCATTGTTAGATAGTTTTAAGGTCGATCACACCCGTATGAATGCCCCCGGCGTGCGGCTCGCAAAGAGTATGCGCACCAAAAGCGGCGATAAGATCAGCGTCTATGATCTGCGGTTTTGCCGCCCGAATTTAGAGATTATGAGCGAGCGCGGTACCCACACGCTGGAGCATCTTTTCGCGGGCTTCATGCGCGAGCATCTAAATAGCGCGGATGTCGAGATCATCGACATTTCGCCGATGGGGTGCCGCACGGGCTTTTATATGAGCGTGATCGGCACGCCCAGCGAGAGCGCCGTCGCAGCGGCGTGGAGCGCGAGTATGAAGGATATTTTGGGCGTGGGCTCTCAAGCGGATATCCCCGAGCTGAATAAATTTCAGTGCGGCACCTTCGCGATGCACTCGCTAGCAGAAGCCAAACAGATCGCGCAAAACGTGCTAAATAAGGGTATCGGCGTGATCAAAAACGACGAGATCGCGCTGGATCTAAGCAAGATAAAATAGTTTTGAAATTTAAGAGATAGTGCAAAATTCTAACGCTATCTCTTTGAACTCCCGCTCGGCTCGTGATCAGTATGTTACGCGCTATAAAAACATTATCGTAAAATATGCAAAAATTCGAGGCGCAAAAATGCGTATCTGCTAAAACAA
>CAUUQJ010000177.1:0-4014 GCA_963547085.1 uncultured Campylobacter sp.
CGCTTCGTTGTAGATATTTTCGACTATGCGGCTGTATTTTTCGTAGGGGAAGTAGAGGAAATGGTTCGCCCAAGCGCGTTTGATGAGCTCGTGGGTTAGCTTTTTTCTAGCCCACGCTTTGAAGCAATCAAAGCCGATAAAAACCGCCGACGTCGCTATGATCGTAAATAAAATGGAGAAGTGAAAGTCGATCTTTTCAAACATCGCGTGCGTCAGCGTTATCAGAAACATAACGCAGACGAATGCGAAGCAAGCGAAGATAACGTAGGATTTGCCGTAGTTAAATTTAAAATTTAGCTTCGAAGGATCAACGAGCATTCCGTCGTTAAACTCGGCGTTGGCTTCGAGCAGATCACGGAAAAGCACGGGTTTATGCGATACATGAAACATAATATATAAAAGTCTATCTTTAAAATTTGATTTATCCATCGGAGCTCCTTCGATTTTTGCGGCATTATATCTTAAATTAAATTGTTATAAGATAAAATAGCGCGAAATTTCAAGGAGCGATTATGTTTGAAATCAGCGGAATGAGCGGCGACGAGATAGTCTATATTAACGGCAAATTTTGCAAGGCCAAAGAGGCCGCGATAAGCCCTTTTGATCGCGGTTTCGTGCTTGGAGACGGCATTTATGAGGTAGCGCCCGTGGTAAATTCTAAAATTTGCGACAGAGCGGATTTTTGGGAGCGCTTTGAGTGCAGCGCCGCGCAGATCGAGCTAAAAATTCCATATTCTCGCGAAAAATATGAGGAAATTTTATATGAGCTCATCGCGCAGGGTGGCGTGAGCGAGGGCGCTTTCTACACCCAGATCACAAGAGGCGCGGCGATGCGCGATTTTGATTACGTCCGCGGCATAGAGCCTAGCGTCTTTGCTTTTGTCTATCATACACAAATTTTTGATAATCCGCTCGCAAAAGAGGGGATCGAGATCGTAAGCCTGCCCGAGATCCGCTGGCATAGGCGCGATATAAAATCGATCTCGCTTCTTGCGCAGTGTATCTTAAAGCACGAGGCCCATAAAGCTGGCGCTTATGAGTGCTTTTTGATCGAGGACGGGCTGGTTACCGAGTGTTCGAGCTCCAGCGCGTTTATCATCAAAGATGACGTCCTCATCACGCGGCCGCTTTCAAACGACATACTGCCTGGCATCCGCCGCAAGGTGATCTTAGGTCTTGCCGAGCAGGCGGGACTTCGTGTGGAACAACGAGCGTTTGGAATGAGCGAGGTTTATGAAGCCGATGAAGCCTTTATCAGCGCAGCGACGCTGATGGTGCTGCCGATCGTAAAGGCAGACGGCAGAGCTATCGGCGGCGGTGCGGTCGGCAAATACGTACCGCGCCTGCGCGAGATGTATGCCGCGCGACTAAGAGCCGAAGCGGGGCTGTAATAGGGCGGTCAAATTTAGCCCGTTAAATTTAAACGATACGGGCTGATTAAATTTTGCTTTCTAGCTCCCCGGTTATGTGACCCAGCTCGCTTACTAATTCTAAAATTTCAGCCAGTTCGTATTGATGAGCATACGCCGTTCCGGTTGTTGGAGGTATGCTAAATAGCTCTGTTTCGAAGCGATTCGGCGCGCCGTTTAGAAATAGGTAAAATTTATTATCCATAAACGCCGCGCTTATACTAAATTTATGGTAGTATCGCTTTAGCTCGTTTAGTCGCTCCATCAGCGCAGGCGTCAATAGATATCGAGCTTCGACCTTGTCATCAGCAAACACGCGAAATTCGCTATTAAAAATGACATTGTCCATTAGCTCCTTCTCGCCTAAAATTTTTGTATTTAGCTCGCGGCTCGCCAAGATGGTTTTGGCGTAAAATCTCTTGCCGAATTCGCATATCAGCACGCTGCCGCTAAAATCCATATACGCATCATATAAGCTCATCGCAAGCGAAGCTAGCTTCACATAGGTATTGTCTATGCCCAGATCGTAGTTCTTTTTGATTCTAATCGCCTCGCTAAGGCTAAATTTTACCCCATCCCATTCGCCTTTTATCTCATCTTCGCTGATAAAATCGGAGTTTGCAAAGATTCCCGCTTGCCTGAATTCCTTCGCGCTTATGCCGCGGCCTGGCGAATAAGTAAGCTGCGGATACGCCTGTGAGATCGCCGTGCGCACCAAAACTTTTTTGTAAAACAGTTTATATTCATAAGCGGCGTCCGCAATGCCGTCGTAAATGCAAGCAACATAAATAATCAAAAGCACCGCATAGATAAGATAGACTTCGATCATCTTGTAATCCGTATCATCGTCTGTTTTAAATACTGCATCGATCGCAAACATCACGATAAACGGGAACAGATACAAAAATGCTATCTTGGCATAGATCATCACTACCTTGCAAATACACTTTTTTTGTTTGGCTCTACTTAGCGCTATCGCCCTGTCTAGTTGCATGCATTCCCTTAAATTTTTTGATCCGAAATTTTATAAAACTCATTCTCTTGATAAAATTTTACCACCGCCTCGTCTGCGCTTGCGCTGCGCTGCAAATACCGCAGCAAGGGCTCTGCGCGCGTATATATCACCCCGAGCCCCGCAAGGCTCGTCGCTCGCGAAAGCGCCACGTAGAGCTGCCCCTTGGCAAAGATCCTGTCGATGTCGCAGATGAGCTGCGGGATGCTCATGCCTTGGGATTTGTGGATCGTGATGGCGTATGCGAGCTTTAGCGGGAACTGATAATACCGCGCCAGCACGATCTGCTCGGCATCCGCGCCGCTTGCGGCGATCTCGCTTAGTTCGTATGTTTGCAGCCCCACGCGGCTTAGTATGCCAGAGGGCTTTTTTACGACCACGCTTTCGATCTCTCCGCTGGAGCTTTTTTCGATCTTTTCGACGATGCCTTGCTCGCCGTTAAAAAACTCGCCGCTTTTATTCGCGGTAAACAGCACCTTTGCGCCCTCTTTCAGCGTCAGACTTTGCGGCGCGTTTAGCGAGGCGATCCATTTTTGAATTTTCTGCTCGCTCACGCCGCTTTGTAGCGCTTCATAAACGCCCTCAAAGCTGCTCTGCGGCGCATTAAGCTTGGCTAGTCTGGCGTTATTTATCGCATCTACTTCGGCGTTTCTACCCGAGATTATCGTGGCATCTGGTTCTGCTCGCGCGGCATCGATGAGCAAAGATCGCATCAGCTCCGCCGTCTGCTCGCTTGTGATGCCGAGCCGCAGCTCGCAAAGCAGGCGGTATAGCGCCGCATCTGCGGTGCGCTTAGAGCCTATCATCTCGACGTAAAAAAACTCGCACTGCCTCCACGCGTAGGAGCCGAAGGCGTAATCCGAGTCGCTAAATAGGCTCGCGCGCGGCGCGCTCTCGCCCTCTTTACGCACCGGCGGAAGCTGATAAAAATCTCCCGTAACTAGCAGCCGTCCGTTAAATTTAGAATTTGAAATTCTAAGATAGATCATCTCGAAAAGCTCGGCGCCGATCATCGAAATTTCATCGATCACGATGAGATCTGCGAGGGCTAAAATTTTTCGCAGCTCGCTTAACTTGCCGCTTTGTTTGCGATCGAAGCTTTTTAACTCCTCGTGGTTTTTGCAGATGCCGAAGCGGAAGAAGCTATGCACGGTCACGCCGCCGATCTCTACGGCGCTGATGCCGGTGCTGCCGAGTACGATGACGAGCTTGCCGCGAGCGCGGTAATCCTTGATGAGCTCTTTTATCACGTAGCTTTTGCCCACGCCTGCGCCGCCCGTGATGAAAATATTGCGATCTTTTAGCTTTTGGATGATGAAATTTATCAAGTTTTTTCCTATTTTTTGGCAAAATTATAGCCAAAATTTTTTAAAAGGCATTTTGTTTGAAACGATTAGTATCTCTCATCTTCGCGGCTTTAATCCTTGCAGGTTGCGGTAAAACAGTCCATAAGTTTATCCCGGAAAATCCCGCTGTTTTGGATCTCGAATACGCTCAAAACAGCGAGCGGCTGCCCGCTCCCGCTTCGGTGCAAAATATAAGCGGAAGCGCGTTTAAGAGCCGCTATTTTAAAATTTGGTTTGACGATGCGCC
>CAUUQJ010000178.1:0-4011 GCA_963547085.1 uncultured Campylobacter sp.
TGTCGGCTTTGGTGTAGAGCCTCACAACCTTTTGATCGCCGCGCAGAAAACTAGCGAGATAGTTTTGCAAATTTTTATCTATAGCTAGATCAAATTGTCTCGCGTCGATCAGATGAACGAAAAGCTTGATTTCTAGGCGATTTTTGATAAATTCGTCGAGATTTTTTTGCCAGATGTGATGTAGTTTTTTAGAAACTTTTGCATATCCAAATCCCGGTAAATCCACAAAAATCAACGAAAATTTTTCTTTACATTTCGCATCTTTTTCGGCGCGAGCAAATGAGCCCGATGATTTAGACAAAGTGTCCGTGGCGGCTGAGTTTAAAGAATTTTGCGTATTTGAATTTAAAAGATTTTGAGTATTTAAATCCAAAGAATTCCGCGAAGAATTTAGAGAATTTTGCGCGACTAAATTTAGATGCGCGCTCGCGCTGTTATCGCGATCGTCATGGAGCGTCGCACTATCGCTTCGATTGTCGCAAGGTGCCTTCTCTTTGCTGCCGCTATGATCATCATGAAATGCCTCGCTGCCGCCGTCGCCATAAAGCTCATCCTCGCAGGTACCGCAAGCCTGCTCGTAACTACGATCATTGCTCGCGCCGCCGGAATTTACATTTAAAATTTCATCACGCAACCCAAGCAGTGCGTCGCTTTGAAATGTAACGTCGAAAAAATTTATCAGCTGCGTTTTGCCCGGCGTCGAGCTTGATTTGGCAAGCCCTTTTCGCGCCAACAGCGCGTTTATCAGGCTGCTTTTGCCGACGTTTGAACGCCCCAAAAACGCCACTTCGCTCATCGCAAACTCGGGCGCGCCTGCGATATTTGCGGCGGAGGTGATAAACTGCGCGCTGCTTGGATAGATCATTTGTTTTGATCTTCGACCTGAAATATCAGGCGCACGGGCTTTTTCTCGCCGCCGCCGCTTTTTACTTCGTAGGTGCCCTTTTGGCGATTTACGATGATCTTATCGCCGTAAACCTCCTTTTTGGTCTCGGCCTCGTGCAGATAGGCGTTGTTTTCGAGCGTATAAGCCTCGATAGTCGGATCATAGGTCAGCACGCCGCCTCTGCCGTCGTAATGCTTTTGGTTGAGTAAAATTTTAAAATTTGCGTTTCCCGTCGCGACGTATTTGGTAGGCTGGCGCTTGGCGTCGAAATAGATCGTCACTTTGTCGGAATTTAGCGTATCGTAAGCGCCCTTTTTGATATGGACGTTGCCCGTTAAAATACTGATTTGCTTAATTTCGTCGGCGAAAAAATTATCCGCCGTGACCTCGACCTGCTCCTGTGCGGCGCTGAGAGCTGACGCGCTAAAGCCCGTAATTAGCGCGCCTGCGAGTATTAGTTTGTGGAGTTTTGATCTTTTATTAAATACCATGCGTGGATTCCTTTTGAGTTTGTTTGTTTGGTCTTGGTGTCGTAGCTTATGCTTGCGCCCGTGACGCGGTCGCCGCCTTGGCGCAACACGTACGGCACGTCGGAGCGGACGATCTTGCTGCTCGTATCGTAGATGATCTCTTGCGCCGTGTAATCAAAGCCGTCTGTGTTGATATAATGCGCGTCGCCGTTAAATTTTATCAGCTCGCCGGCACGCGTCGCAGTCTTTGAAACCAAAGTATGATTCATATCCGCGCTAATCTCCTCGGCTTTAAAATTTTTAAACTCGTCGCGATCCTTATAGCGCGTGCCGCTATCTGCGGTAAATTTAGCATCCACGCGCTCGCCGATCTGATAATCGACGATCTTTTTCATCTCCATATTCGCAATGCTTAGATCCTGCCTAAACATATCGCTAAAATACGGCGTCTGCACGCTTAGAAACACCATCGCGACGCAAAAGATCGCAATCGCGACGTAGAAAATCTTTATCACCATCGCTCGGCTCCTTTTGATCTGCGCGGAATTTCGCCCCTCGCAGGCTCTCTCACGCGCGCTTGCGAAACTACAGCCATTTGCTATTCCACTCTTCGCGTATGCCGTTTTTATCGACGAGTATTTCGATCATCTCGCGCACCGCGCCGCAGCCGCCGTTTTTGCTTAGCGCGACGTCCGCTTTTAGCGAGCTTAGCGCATCGGCGGGCTTGAAGCTGATCGCGACCGCATTTAAAAGCTTCGCATCGTTTATATCATCGCCGATCGCGGCGGCCTCATCGAAGCTTAGGTTAAAATTTTTTAAAATTTGCTCCGCCCTTGAGAGCTTATCTTTTTCGCCTTGAAAGAGCGTATCGATCTTTAGTTCGCGCGCGCGGTTTGCGACGATCTGCGAGCTTTTGCCGGTGATGATCGCGACCTTTAGCCCCAGCCGCTGCCACTCCTGGATGCCAAACCCGTCTTTTACGTTAAATTTCTTCATCTCTTCGCCGCCGTTTGAATGATACAACCCGCCGTCACTAAGGCAGCCATCTACGTCTAAAAATATGATCTTTATCACTTCGTTTTCCGTTTTTTGAAATTTTGTGATTTTAACGAAATTTGGCTGAATTTTTGGCAAACGCCGTATAAATTTAAGCCGCGGTCTTAGCCTTTAATCGGCACGTAGCCGCTATTTTCGATGATGCTTTGCCCCTGCGGCGAAAGGATCCAATCTATCAGCGTGCGGATATTTTCGTTTTTGTTGTTTTCATCGTAAACCGCGTAAATTTCGGCTACGAGCGGATATTTGCGGCTAGCGATATTTTCTTTATTCGGATACGCGCCGTTTAGGCTAAGCATCTTCACGCCGCCGTTTTGCACGATCCCCTCGACGTAGTATCGAAACGAAAAGCCGATCGCGCTGCCGAAAAAGCCTGTGATCTTGCGCTTAGGCTGCGTCTTACTCATAAATTTTAAAAACGCGCTCTGGCTGCCGCTGCCCGCGTTTCGCTGCACGGCATCTATTCGCATGCGCTCGCCGCCGAGCTGCGACCAATCGTCAAACTCCCCAGAATAGATCCCTCGCACCTGATCCACGGTTAAATTAGATACTTTGTTATTCGCATTTACGATAAAGACGAACGCCTCCAGCCCGATCGGCACGAAGCGCAAGCGCGCGCCCTTTTCCTGCGCATAAGCTAGCTGCTGCTTCGAAGGAGCAGCGACGAAAATGAGATCCGCCTCGCCGTCGCTTATGGCCTTGTATGCGCCGCGGGTATTGCTAAATTTAAGCCTGCTAGCACTCGTGAAATTTTGCCCGTCAAATTCCACGCTTTCCTTCGGATAGCTCGCCGCAACGAACGCCGAAAATACCGGATATAGCGCGGCTGCACCGTCGATTATCGGCAGATCGCCGCTAAGTTTTAAGCTGGAGCTAACGCGCACGATCTGCGAGTCCTGCTCAAACGGCAGAAATTTATGCAGCTCGATCGATTTAGCCTGCATCTCGGCGCTGCTTTGATTTACGTATCGCTTCACGACGAGGCGGTAAAACGCAAAATCGAAAGCCGCCAAGATAAACACCAGAAAAATGGCGATAATTGCACGCTTCATCTTAGTTTCCGTTTGCGATATAGGAGATGATCGAGCATTTGCTATGAAGATATAGCGCCGCTGCGACTAGCGCGCAAACACTAATCGCCCAAGCCGTAAATATTACGGCGATCGTTTTTTGAAAAATTTCATCGCTCATTTTGTATCTCACATATGCGCAAGCGCGCTGTTAAGCAACCATAAAAAGCCTATTAAGGCGACTGAAAAGATTATGAATAAAAACGCGGAGAGAATCAGGAGATTTCTAATCTTTCTACGGCGCTCAGCCGTGCTTTTAGCAGATCTAATAAATTTTACTAAACTTACAATTAGCCAAATGAACGAAATTACCGGCAGCCCAGTAAAAACCAAGATAAGTGTAGAAAAAGGATCGAATAGCCACTGAGAATATATGAATGGAGCAAAAGCGCATGCAAACACAACCATCGAAATAATTAGAAATTTTTTATCTCTTTTATGGCGCTCCGGCTCGTCTTTTGATCTGATAAATTTAATCAAACACACTATGAGCCAAACAAAGCAGATCAAAAACAGCACATTTAAAATC
>CAUUQJ010000179.1:0-3996 GCA_963547085.1 uncultured Campylobacter sp.
TAGTGATCCTGCGCGATATTTGAAGTCGTATCGTCGTCCTCCTCCTCAGCAATCTCTTGAAGCTTTTTAAATTCTTTTACCAAATACTCGTAGGCTTTTTTAACGTCCTCAAGTACCTCAGATACGCTATAGCTGTCTTTTACGCTAATCGGAGCATCTTTTGAAAGCTCAATTAGGTCCTTAGCCTTAGTTACGGCCTTGCCACCTATTTGAAGCGCGCGCTCAGCCATATCGTCGAAAAGCTCGCCCATCTCGTCGTATGCTTTCTCGGTATAAGCGTGAACCTGCGCGAATTGTAAGCCCTTAACATTCCAGTGATAATCGTGGAATGCAACAAAGAACGCATGAGCATCCGCCTGAAGTTTGTTTAGTTGTTTTACTGTTTTTGACATTGTGTCTCCTTTATTTAAAATTGCTGTAATTATAGCAAGATTTGCTTAAATTATAATTATACTAAGTAATAAATTTTATTTTTTAGTGAAATTTTAAAATTAAATGGCTTTTAAATTTATCTACAATTTTTTTGAAATTTCAGCTATGCTGCATTATAATGCCGCATTATGAAAAACAAATTTATGATAACCATAACCGACCTTAACGGCTCTAGGAATTTTTTGCTCTCGCAAATCATCAAAAAGATCGCGTTATATTTGGTACTATTTGTTTTTACCGTTTTCGTCACGGGTGCGCTATATATCAGGTACCTGGGCTCTAAAATCGACAGCCTTTCGCGAACCAAAACCGAGCTTAACGAGCTAAATCAAAAACTTCGCGACGGTATCGCGGCAAGTCAGATGGAATTTGAAGCCATCGAGGGTAAAATTTCGGATTTGGAGCATCAGTTTGGGCTCGATCCTGAGGAGGATGAGCGCGCGATCGACCGCCTATCTCACATCAAGCCTACTTCCGAACAAGAGATCAAAGAGCGCGCGCAAAAGATCATCAACGAAAAATTCTCCGATGCGCTGATAAAAGAAATTTTTATGCAGATCCCAAACGGCAGGGTCATGCGCACTCATCAGCTCAGCGAGAAATTCGGCTGGCGCAACCATCCTATCTTAAAGCGCAAGCAGTTTCACCCGGGCGTTGATCTACGTACGCCGCCTAAAACGCCTATCTACGCGCCTGCAGACGGCATCATCCAATACAGCGGCGCGGGTGCTACGGGCTACGGTAATCTAGTCGAGATCCGCCATAACTACGGCTTTACGACACGATATGCGCATTTGGATTCAAATTTAACTCGCAAAGTAGGCGAGTTTGTAAACAAAGGTGATCTCATCGCTTTTAGCGGCAACACCGGACTTAGCACCGGACCTCATCTGCACTACGAGATTAGATTTTTGCAGCTGCCGCTAGATCCGCTAAATTTTATCAACTGGAACGAAAAAAATTACAAAGAAATTTTTACTAAGGAGGAAGATGTCCCATGGCAATCTTTAATAAAGGCGATGCAAACACCGCTCAAACAACAATAATCTCGTCAGGCACGCTCATCAAAGGAGAGCTGCACCTGTCGTGCATTTTGCATATCGACGGCAATGTCGAAGGCGACGTGATCTCCGATAATACTGTCGTCATCGGTAAAAATGGTACCGCGCGCGGCTCGATTAGGGCCAAACATATCGTAATCAGCGGCAAATTTTTCGGCAATATCGAAGCCGAGCTCGTCGAGCTGCTAGGCGGCGGTGTGCTCGTAGGCGACGTGCTATCGCAAAGCTTCGGCATCGAAGTCGGCGCAAAATTTAATGGAAAAAGCGCGGTAAGCGGCAGCGATCAAGCCCTAGTCATCGACGGCAGCGCAAGCGAAGACGTCAAGCTCATCGACAAAGCTCTAGGCGAATAAATCGCGCGTATTTGGAATTCTTGGGATTTAAAACGCTTTAGCTAACGGGGTTTTAGAATCTGATTGATATTAAAATTTTAAAATTTCTAGCCTTTGGAATTCTTAGAATTTTAAAGATTTTTATATTTGCGAGATCTTAGAGTGTCATCAATCTTAAAATTTGGAATTTTAAAAAATTCCAAATTTTAAAATCCTCACAACCAAAATTATTGAAATTTTTAAGCTTTGAAATTTTCGAAATTTTAAAGCTTAAATATGCTTAAAATTTAAGAATTACGCAGATCGTAAAACCCTAAATCCTAAAATTTTGCGCTTACATGGGATTTTGAAATTTTGCTTGTAAGCCGGATTTTAAAATTCGCGCCCGGCTAAATTTAAAATTTTAAAATTTTGCCGCAAAATAACGCATGGACGCAAAATTTTTGATAGCACAGGCTTTAAAAGCTCGCGTAAGTTTTAAAGTTTCGCAGAAACTATGTAAGCAAGTATAAATTATCTCCGCCGAATGTTTTGACTCATTATATCTCTTTGTGCCGCTAGCTCAAAATATCCGCGAGGTGATAAATTCTGCGAGCTGAGCTAATTTAAGCCCATTATTAGATTAGTTATGTATAATGCGATTTCTTTTTGTGGACAGATGGGTGAGTGGCCGAAACCACACCCCTGCTAAGGGTGCAGCTTCTAACCGGGGCTCGAGGGTTCAAATCCCTCTCTGTCCGCCACTACTTTAGAATTTAAATCAATAAAATTTCACTTCCGTGATTCAGTCGATTTTAGCTACCGAGGATACTGCCTAAAAGCAGCACTGGCATCATTAGCGGCATTACGATGAGTCCTTGTATGTCGGTATCCATTTTCTCATCGCGCTCGCTTTTGATACCGCTATCGACCGCTATACGCGCAAGGTACTCGATCGGCACGCCTAGGCGGTGCGATCTGCGCAGCTCGTCGTGATCTTTTAGGCGCTTAAAATATTTGCCTTCTATTAGATAAGAGTAACGAAACGTAGAGCTATACGCGGGCTCCAGCTGCTCTGGATCATCCATCAGCTTAGCCTGCACGGATAGCGGCAGATCGTATTTTACGAGCTCGATTTCGTGCTGGATATACGCAGCATCGCTGCCCTCGTTATATCTGTCGATCGTAAGCATGCTTACGTTGCGCCTTATCGCGTCTTTATCCAGCGACGCTAGACTCGCGACCTTAGCGCGCACGGCACTAAGATTTGCATCAAATACATAATCGTAAATCTCGCCACTCATACGCAGCTGACCGCCAGACGTCGCGCTCATCGCGACGATATGCTCGCGCCCTTGCATGTAGCCCGGCAAATTCTTACTCGCACATCCGCTAAAAGCTCCACAGTATAGCGCCAAAAGCGTGCCATAAATCCAAAATTTCATAAACTTCCTTTGTAAAATTTAAAGACGGATTGTATTAAATTTTGCCTTAACGAGAGTGGAATTTTATGACGTGGCAAAATGGAATTGTGTGATGGAATTCTATGGCGGCGGCGCGTAGAATTTCACGCGGACTTGTATAAAATTACGATGAATTTCGTAAAAGCTGAGGCCGGAATGCGCGGAAGAGGCAAAAGAAGCGCAATGGCACTGCCAAGATTTTAAAATTTTAAAATCTCGAGAAAATTTCGCGAAAGGAAGCGGGCCATTTGCGCGTCAAAATTTAACCGTCATCGCGAGCTTGCTTTTAAATTTTAAAATTTTATGTCAGGCTTTAGAATTTAAAATTCCAAAGCCCTTTTTGATATGCGGCGCGCTACTTTCTATTTGCGTTAGCAAGCATCAGCTTTATGCGGTTTTCCTGATTTACCGCACTTGCGCCTGGATCATAGTCGATAGCGGCGATGTTTGCCTGTGGGTAGTTCTGCTTGATCTTTCGGATCATTCCGCGCGCGATGATGTGGTTTGGCAGGCAGCCGAAGGGCTGCGCGCACACGACGTTTTGTATGTCGTGGCGCATAAACTCGACCATCTCCGCCGTCAGCAGCCAGCCCTCGCCCATCTTCACGCCGTGACCGATGTAGCCGTCGGCGGCGGCGCGAACCTCGCTAAATGGGCTCGGCGCACGAAAGCCAAAGCGCTTCATCTGCTTAATCATCATGCGCTGGAAAAATTCCACTACCTTAGCGA
>CAUUQJ010000180.1:0-3991 GCA_963547085.1 uncultured Campylobacter sp.
CTAAATACCCCGGTCATCAGCGGCAACGTAAGCCTTTATAACGAAACGGGTGGCGTTAGCATTCAGCCCACTCCCGCGATCGTATGCGTGGGAACGAATGAGGGCGAGATCATCCCTAGCGATTTTTGTGCTAGCGGCGTGAGCGTCTATCTGGTAGGCGATACGAAGGGCGTATTTGCGGGCTCGCTTTATATGAAAGCGGTGGAAAACCGCGTTGCAGGTAGCCTGCCGGAGCTAAATTTAAAAGCCGAGCGCGCTCTGTGGGACTTCGCGATAGAAGCCGGCAAGAGCGGGGTTTTGGAATTTGCAAACTCCGTAGGTATCGGCGGTGTGGCGATCACGCTAGCTAAAATGGCGTGCGTAGGCGGCGTAGGCGGCGAGTTTGAGATGAGCTGCGACGACGGCAGAGATATTTTCGACGAGAGCTTTTCGCGCGCGATTTTCGGCGTGCGCGACGAGGCGAAATTTAAAGAGCTGGCCGCAAAATACGGGCTAAGCTTGATGCGTCTAGGCATCAGCGGCGGAGAAGCATTTCGCATAAATTCCGTCCGCAAAAAGCTCGCTGCATTAAAAGAAATTTACTTCGGCGAGTTTGCCAAGATCATAAAGAGCGAAGACTAGCGCGTGCTTAGCATCATATTTCTTTTAATCGCGCTGTATATTTTCGCGCAGATCGGCGGGGCTCTCGGCAACTCGGGCTATCGCGGCAAGGCGCGAATGCAGCTAGCAGAGGCTAAAATTTTAGTAGCGCTTCTAGCCAAGGTCGCCAAAAGCGACGGGTACGTAAGCGAGTCCGAAGCTGCGATGATAAGCGAAATTTTAGACGATTTGGTGCGCCAAATGGGCGCCGGCGAGCACGAGCGAGAGGCGCTGAAGCTCGTTTATAAGCTCGAGAAAGAAAACCTCGCAAACGTGCGCGAGCTAGCCGAGCGGTACAACAAAATCTATCGCCCGAGCCCGAGCCGCAAAACGGGGCTAATCTATTTCTTTTTAAATTTAGCCTACGTCGATCGCGGTTTTAGCGCGGCAGAGCGGCGCACAATCTCGCAGATTTGCGACGGATTGGGCATTGCGGAGCATATTCAAAGCCAGATATTCGCGACCTTTGAGCGTAGCTTTTACGGCACATATTACGAAAACGGCGGCGCGCAAAACGATACGGCTTACGACGAATACGACGGCTATAGCACAAGAAGCGGCGGGTATTGGGACAAATACGGCGGCAGAAGCACCGGCGGCTACGGCAGCAGCAGTTATGGCGGCGGCACCGGTTACGGATATGGCGGCACGGCGGGTTCGGGCTACGGAGGCTCGCAAAGTTCGAGCGGTTACGGCAGTGGATATTCTAGCGGTTCATACGGCGGGTATTCCGGTTCGGGCGGCGGCTCGCAAGGCTCCGCCAAAACCAAAAGAGATCCGTATGAAATTTTGGGGCTCTCCAAGGACGCTACGTTTAATGAGATCAAGAAAAAATACCGCGAGCTCGTGAAAAAATACCACCCCGACATCCTGATGGGCAAGGGCGCGGACGAGGAGATCATCCAGGAGGGCACGAAGAAGCTTCAGGAGATCAACGAGGCGTATAAAATTTTAAAGGAGCGCTTCTGCGAGAAGTAGGGTGAGCAAATTTTAAAATTTAAGGGCGCAAAACGCCTTGAAATTTTAATGTAGGGCTTGCGATACGATGGCAAGGTGCGGCGAAAGATTAGAATTTAAGGATAGATGGATGAAAAATTTCATAATTTTTGCCGTTTTGGCGGCACTGCTTGGAGGATGCGCGATATTGCGTCCGGCTAAGAGCGATAAGGAGTTTAAATTTTACGACGGCAACAAAACCGTGATCTATAAATTTGCGGGCGAGGATCTGTACGAAAACGGCAGAAATTTAGGCTCCTATTCTATGGATAGAGGCGAGTTTAGGATGCTTGTGCTCGACGAGGCGGGCAAGTCTTACGGCAATAATTACAAGTCCGCGCTGAATGCTAAGCGGATGAAATTTTATCTTTTTAATGATGAAAGGGCTATGGTATTTAGCATTTGGCACAAAGATGGGATTTGCAGCGTCTATAACGCAGGCAGATATGTAAATTTCGACTATACTTCAAATATGTTCAAAGACGGCGATTGGCTTTATGCGGACGGCAAAATTTCAAAAAGCGAGAGCTCGGTGCAAAATATGAGTTCAAAAACGTTGAGTGCATATAAAAATATGAATTTTGAAAAAGCGATCGATCGCAAAGATACGAAATATATCGCGGAGGAGTTGGCTGTGGCTGGATTTTTCAAAAAGACGATCGATGGTCTTAAAACCATGATCTTAGACGATTTTTGCAGATAAACTTCGGGGGAGTTATGGATAAAATTAAAATTTTAGCGCTGCTTGCGGCGGTCGCGCTGCTTGCGGGTTGTATGAAGGTAAAGTATTCGCAAGCCGAGCTGCATCCGGAAAATTCCGTGATGATGAGCTACGACGGGCAGACCGTCACCGAGTATAAAATTTCAGGCGGCGCGCTTTTAAAAGATGACGCGATCTTAGGAAGATATGAAGAGGAGGGCTCCAATCTCTATCTATTTACGGACGAAAGAGGAGTCGGCACGGCTAAGGATCAAATTTCGCAACGAGGTCTAAATAAATTTACGATCTATGTTTTTACGCCCAATAAAGAGCTGCGAATCGCCGAGTATTCCGCGAGCGGTGGCGTTTGCAAGACCTTTGCGGAGGGCAAATTCGTAAGCCTAAAAGAGCACTTTAGCGGCTACGCTTCCTCCGCGCCGCTTTATTCATACTCGTTTTCGGCTTCGGTGTCGCAAAGCTCCAGCGCAAACGTGATCTCACGCTACGAATACGTGAGCTCAAGTCTAAAAAATAGTAGGGCGTTTTTGCAAAGCCCGCATACGGCTCTAGGCAATACGGTCAAGCAGAGCATCGAGTGGCACCGGGACAGATTGCGCGATATTTGTAAGTTAAAATTTTAAAACCAAACTAACACGAAAGGAAAAACATGGGATTTTTATCCAAAGACGAAGAGCCGCAGAAGCAGGGCGCCAAAAAGGCGGCGAAGCAACCGCCGATCTTGATGAAGCAAACGCAAGAGGTGATCACCAATATCGAGAAATATCTGGGCGCGCCGCTGCTTACCTACTTCAATTCGGGCGCGGGCAGCGTCTGCGGCAACGACGCGATCAGTATTAACGACCACCTAAAGGGCAAGCATTTCGAAAAGCTCTACCTTTACATCAAGTCTGACGGCGGCAGCGGTATCGCCTCGCTTAAGATCGTCTCGATCCTGCGCAACCATTGCGACGAGCTGATCGCTCTAGTGCCTGCAAACTGCGCTTCGGCGGCTACGATGATGGCGCTTGGGGCGAATAAAATTTTAATGGGGCCGCTAGGATACCTAACGTCTGTCGATACCTCGCTGCGCCACGAGCTTTCGCCGGTTACGAACACAAACGATCAAGCCAATGTCTCGATGGACGAGCTAAGCCGCGTGGTGAAGCTTTGGAAAAATAACGAGCGCCCCAACGACGAGAACCCGTACAAGGAGCTTTACAAATATATCCATCCGCTCGTTTTCGGCGCCGTCGATCGCGCAAGCAGCTTGTCGCTTAAAATTTGCCGCGAAATTCTGCGCTACCACTTCGAAGATGAGCAAAAGATCGCCTTTATCAGCGACAAGCTAAACAGCGGCTATCCGTCGCACGACTATCCGATCTTATTTAGAGAGGCTAACGAGCTTGGGCTTCAGGTCGAGAAGATGGATACGCGCCTAAGCGAGATGCTTCAAATTTTAAACGAGCTCTACGCCGAGATGGGGCAGCGCACCTTCACCGACTTCGACGAGAACAACTATCACGACAACAATATCGCCAATATCATCGAAATTTTGGGATGCCAGATCTACTATCAGATCGACAAGGATTGGTTTTATCGCGAGGAGGAGAAGCGCTGGATCGTGCTAAACGACGAGAGCTCGTGGCGCAAAAACGA
>CAUUQJ010000181.1:0-3983 GCA_963547085.1 uncultured Campylobacter sp.
TAAAATTTAGCGGTATTTATTCGCGTAGCCTGCAAATGAAGCAAACGTAAAATTTTAAAATTTTGCACGAGTCGCGATAAAATTTGCGTGGTCTTAAATTTTAAATTTCGCAGCTTGCAGAAATCTACGGCGTAAAAATTTTAAGACGCAAATTTCTGGGTGCGCGCAGTTGCGATACAGAATTTCGTAGCAAGAATTTTTGCAGTCTGACGGCGCAGAATTTCTACGATATAGAATTTTAATTGCACTGCAAGAATCAAAATTCAGCCGCCTGAAATTTCATGCGGCTAAATTTTAAAACAAAGCGGCAGGCGCAGCTCGCGCGTAAAATTTTAAAATTTATAGCTAATCGCAGGTAGTCTAGCAGGGCGTGCTATTAAATTCCAGCAATATTTATGGTTTTGCTTGTAGCATTGCCGCAAAATGCGGGTATCGACGCAAAAAATTAAAGGAACGAAAAATGCAAAAGAGCGCGATTGAGATACGTAGCATTCCCGCCGCCGTTTGGGGAAGTCGCTCGAAAAAGGTTTATATCTACGCTCACGGGCAGGGCGGAAGTAAGGAGGAT
This sequence comes from uncultured Campylobacter sp., assembly GCA_963547085.1. Taxonomy (GTDB): domain Bacteria; phylum Campylobacterota; class Campylobacteria; order Campylobacterales; family Campylobacteraceae; genus Campylobacter_B. Next base: position 569 of record CAUUQJ010000181.1, read on the forward strand.
GCGGAGCTTTTGGCTTCCGTCGTTTGCGAGCAAGGCTGGCAGGTTATTAGCTTTGATCTGCCCGGACACGGACAGAGGCGGCACGAGCCCGCTTCTTGCGATCCGCGACGCGCTATTTTGGAATTTCGCGAAATTTTATCGTATGCAAAGAAACGCTGGGACGAGGTCGCGCTGTTTGCCGTTAGCCTAGGGGCATGGCTCGGACTGCAAAGCTTCCGCGACGAAAAGCTTAGCGACTGCCTCTTCCTCTCGCCAATACTTGATATGAAATACGTTATTTCAAATATAATGCGTAGGGCTGGCGTTAGCGAGGAGCGATTGAAGCAAGAGCGGATGATTTTGACCCCTGTCTGGCAACCGCTTTTTTGGGAATATTGGAGTTTTGTTTTGAACAATCCGATCACAAAATGGGAAACGCCCAGTAGAATTCTATATGCAGAAAACGACGATATGACGCCTCTTTACATCGCTAAAAATTTTACGCAACAATTTGACTGCACCTTAAGCATTATGAAAAACGGCGAGCATTGGTTCCATACGCCGCAGCAGCTAGATTATTTACGCAGATGGATCAAATCGGCGGTTGAGAATCGGCGATAAAATTCTATGAGAGATTTTTAAAACTCATGTCCAAACCCGCGCCGATAAAATTCTGCGCGCTTTTGGAGTGCGAATTTCAATAAATTTAAGATGATCTTGATATTTTGCTTTAATACGCTTGTTTTATGAGGCGCTTTTCGTAAATCTCAGCTCGCATCGCGTCACGCGAGGGGCATAGCTTCAAAGCACCCATTTCATAAATTTAACCGCAATAGCATAAATCATGACCGATATGAATTACAAACTAAAATATGATTAAAATTTAGCCGATAAGCTGTCAATATAAATGTAAAAATGCCAATTTTAAAGCTAAATTTTAAAAAATGTCTATAAAGATGAATTCTTGAAATCTTAGCATGCTTTTGGCACGAGGTGCGAGCCAATGACAGCTTATCGCACTTCACTAGCACTATCGCGCTTTTGCTACACGGACGCTTTACGAATCCATAGCAGTCGCGCGATTAAATTTTAAAAATTATTTGCCTATTCTAAAGCCATTTAACTTCATATAAGTCGTATCTTTATGAAATGCTTCGCATCGCTCCCTGTTGCGATTGATATTCGAGGTCTCGAAAAAATATCCATCACTATCTTGACGCAAGGTGATCGTCGCGCAAAAGATCATATCGTTTTTGAGTTTCGGTCCTACTCCGTAATCAAAGGATTGATTTAAAGTGACGGTTTTTTCTAGATCGCTATCACTAAACTGTCTGGAGCCCGTCATGCTCTTTAGCTCGCGAAAATTTCCTTGATTTAAGTAATCGCGCTGTATATCTTTAAATACGCCTTCAAGCTCGACTGCGTAGGCTTTTACTAAAACCTCATCCTTAGCGCCGGTAAGTTTCGGCATCACGATCTTTACTATCACGAAGATTATAATAGCTAAAAATATTATCCCGCTTACACCGCCGCCTACTGCCGCACCTTTTCTCATTTTCATCATTTTACTCCTTCGTCGATGTCCTTTACCAAGGCATCTATTTTTTTATTAAGCATGAAATTTTCATAGCTTTTTTGGATATAGGCTTCAAGTAGTTCGCCCGCATCCAGATGATCGCTGCCGCGAGTTAAAATCCGCCAGTCCCTACCGAAGACCTTCGCAAAGTCATCATCCAGGCTTATCGCGTATTTTTTCGTCAAAGACTTACTCGTCAGCTGAACTGAAATTTCTTTCATTTCTCGCCTAAATTGTCGCCCGCCAAAATATCGTCGATCTGCTTGCTTAGATCCTCATCGCTCATCTTGCGATATGCCAGATCGTTTTCAAGCGTGCCAAGCTGCATTCCCAAGGCCTCGTTTTGCGCCTTAATCGTCGCCAGCTCGGTACGTAGCTTCTCGTTTTCGTCTCTAGCCTCGGTGTATCGCCTAATCAGCTCAGCTACTTTATTGCTTAAGCCCTCGACCTTTTTCTCTTCGTCAAAGATTGATTCCATTATTTCGCCTTTTCTGATATAATTTAAATAAAAATATTACCCAATTTTGGCTTTAAAAAAGGAAAAATTTTGCAAAATTTTAAAATCGAGAGCAAATTCTCCCCGAGCGAGGATCAAGAAAAAGCGATCGAAGGCATCGTCGCGGGCTTTCAAAGCGGCAACAAATACCAAACCCTTCTCGGAGTTACCGGCTCGGGTAAAACTTTTACCATGGCAAATATCATCAAGCGCCTTGGAATTCCCGCGCTCGTAATGACGCATAATAAATCTCTCGCAGCGCAGCTTTATAGCGAATTTAAGGGCTTTTTCCCGCAAAATCACGTCGAGTACTTCATTAGCTACTACGATTATTATCAGCCCGAGGCCTACATCCCCAGGCAGGATCTTTTCATCGAAAAGGACAGCGACGTAAACCAAGAGCTCGAGCGCTTGCGGCTAAGCGCCACTGCAAGCCTGCTAAGCTTTGATGACGTCATCACCGTGGCGTCAGTTTCGGCAAACTACGGTCTGGGCGATCCCGCCGAATACAAAGGCATGGTGCTGTTTTTTGAGATCGGATCAAAATTTAGCACTAAATTTTTACTTCGCAAGCTCGTCGATATGGGCTACAAACGCAACGACGATTTTTTTGATCGCGGGAATTTTCGCGTAAACGGCGACGTGATCGACATCTACCCCGCGTATTTTAACGATGAGGCGTTTAGGATCGAGTTTTTCGGTGACGAGATAGAGGCGATGTATCATCTAGACGTGCTCGAAAACAAAAAGACGCAGAGCGTCAAAAAATTTATTCTCTACCCGACGAGCCAGTTCATCGTGGGCGGGCAGCGCCTGAAATCGACGATCAAAGGGATCGAGGAGGAGCTTGAGCAGAGGCTGAAATTTTTCGAGGACGCGGGCAAGCTCGTAGAGGCGCAGCGGCTTAAAGGGCGAGTGGAGTTTGACCTTGAGATGCTGGGCGCTACGGGGATGTGCAAGGGGATCGAAAACTACGCGCGCTATCTGACCGGTCAAAAGCCGGGCGAGACGCCCTACTCGCTCTTTGATTACTACGAGAGCAAGGGCAAGGACTATCTCGTCATCGTCGATGAGAGCCACGTGAGCCTGCCGCAGTTTCGCGGTATGTTCGCAGGAGATCGTAGCCGCAAAGAAACGCTCGTAGAGTACGGCTTCCGCCTGCCGTCAGCACTTGATAACCGCCCGCTGATGTTTGATGAGTTTATCAACAAAAAAGCTAAATTTCTATTCGTCTCCGCAACTCCAAATGATTACGAGCTGGATCTTAGCCGCGGCGCCGTATATGAGCAGATACTGCGCCCGACGGGGCTACTCGATCCGCAGATTATCTTAAAAGACAGCGACAATCAAGTTGAAATTTTACA